>JBMCCK010000068.1:0-5649 GCA_048619255.1 Methanohalophilus sp.
GCGGTCTCTGCAAGAATGCGGCTGTTGAGTTCATCCACAGACATTTCAACCTTGGAAGGCTTCTTTGGCCTGGATTCTTTCCTCACAGTAACATTGACATTACCGCTTTCGACTTCCCTGTCACCGACAACTACCACATAGGGAACCCATTCCTGTCCTGCATTACGTATCTTCTTGCCGACTGTTTCTTCCCTGTCATCTATATCCGCCCGACAGTGAAGACGTGATGCAATCTTTTCGGCAAATTCCATATGTCGCTCTGCAATGGGTATGATCCTGACCTGTGTGGGTGATAACCAGACCGGAAGCATCGGCACTTCTCCCTCTTCGGCCTTCATCGAGGCTTTTTCCAGCAGGGAATAAATACAACGCTCAATTGCTCCACTGGGCGAACAATGTAATACGACAGGTCTTTTAGCCTCCCCGGCCTGGTCGATGTACTTAATATCGTATCGTTCTGCATTTTCCACATCTATCTGGACTGTGGAAAGCGCACTTGCCTTTTTCAGGGCATCCACAAAATTGAACTCGAACTTGAGCACAAAGTAGAAGAAACGTTTTTCCCACATTTCCACAAGAACAGGTTTATTGACTTTCTTTGCAAGAGCAGTGATGAATTCCTTATTCTCCTCATAAAAGTCCCGGGTTAGCCTAATTGCAACTTCATAATCGGAAACATCGATTCCGACATCTTTCAACACATCTATTGACATCTGGTACTGGCGACCGAACTGTTCGACAGCCTGGTCCATATCGCCACACATTGTATGCATATCCGGCATGGTAAAAGCCCGCAACCTGCGCAGGCCCACCAATTCCCCCCTCTGTTCCTTACGGAAACTGTAACGTGTAAGTTCCACCATTTTCATCGGGAGGTTGTGGTGGGAGATGGTCATATCATGACTCATCAAGAACTGCCCAAAGCATGCAGCAAATCTCAAAAACATCTGGCGTTTATCGGATTCGATGGAATACTGACGTGCAGGGAATCTGTCCAGGTATTTCTTGAGAGTCGGATGGTTCATGTCGTACATCAGAGGTGTTTCTACTTCCATTGCTCCTTCCGTGGCAGCAGAATCCAGCACATACCGCTCAAGCAGGGATTTAATCAGCCTGCCTTTGGGATAATAGCGCATGTTACCGGAGTCAGACCCAGGTTCATAATCAGCAATCTCAAGCCTGCGCATCAATTCAACATGAGGGGGGACCTTCTCCACAGCCCTGCTTTTGGAGATTTCATGATCTACAAAGGTACCGAGATTCTCATGATCTTTAAAATTGAAACCATCAACATCATGAAGCCCACCATCCGGGGTCAGGACCTTCCAGTAAGATTTGGCCGTACTTTCGGCTTTCAGGGCTTCAGATACAACTTCTTCCTCTGTATCTACGCCTTCACCACAAGATTCTGTTTCAGGATTGATAGTTCGGGAAAGTTCTGAGAGAGGATGTCCTTTGCAACTGATTTTGAATGCTTTGTACCAACCAAAAGGAGCACGTTTGACATTAAATGAATCAATAAGGCTATTTTCAATCTCCTTCATTACAGAAACTGCCATCTTAGGGGAAGAAAGGTCGGAACTTAAATGGGCATAAGGATAGAGCATTACATTGTCGGTATTTACCTGGGATGCAGTCTTTTTGATCTCAGTAACTGCCTTTTCAGCTACATCTTTCGGGTTTGCCTCATCAGTACTTTCCACCGCCATGAAAGCGGTCAAAACTTCATCTAGTCTGCCTTTTTTGAAGGAATCCTCTATTTGCTCTGCAACAGGAGTACTTTTTTTCACTTCATATTCAATATAATCGGAATGGATAAGCAATAATTGCATGAACTCACCTCGGGTCTTCTGGGTAAATTGGAACAATCCTTATTAACCTTTTTCAAATGGAATCATTCTTAAGGCACGCTTCATCCAAATCATTGCCTGAATCTTCGGTATGCTGGCTGTTCGAATTGTCAATATATACCCGGTAAGCCGCCACCAAAGCCCCCAGGAGTACCGGTGCGGCAAAGAATCCTGCTATTCCCCCAACAAAACCTCCACCCAGAAATACCACGACAAGTACGACCGGATGTATCTGGGATTTCATACTCACAAAATAGGGACGCAGGAAAAGCTCAGGAGGGACGTATATCACTATAGATGACACAATGAAAAAGACAATTGCAGCCTCTGCACCCATTTCTATGTACCTGATAACAGACAGTGCCAGAAGTACCATATAACCGGCAAAAAGAGGTATCACAGAAGCAATAAATATCAGGGTCGCAAGTGCCGGTATATTAGATAAACCAAAGGCATAAAACACAATTACTGAAATCGTACTTACAGTCAAAGCAGCATAGGCATTACCTATAAATATTCCACTCAGTATCCGGTCCAGCTCCCTGAGGTAACGGCCTGTATTTAATTGGGTTCCCGTCGGAGCGATACATACAGCAGAAGCATACAATTTTTCACCTTCAAGCAACAGGAAATAGCAAACAAAGATTGCCACAACCAGATTGATCATAAACATACCCAGACTTTTGGCATATGAAACAAAACCCAGGCTACCTGCAAAAGAAAGAATCGAAAGCGATGATTCCCATATAAGCTGGCTGACACGTTCGAAATATGTACCAGGCAATATTGCCCTTACAAAATTAAATATGATCTCAAGAACCTGTGACTGGTTTTGGATGACCCAGATAAGTTGTCTGAATATCTCTACAAAACCGGTGCCTATGATGATAACGAGAGGCGTTACGATAAACATTGTCGCAATGAATGCCCCGTAGTGGTTTTTCCTGTTTATCTTGTCATATATAGGCCTGCATATATAGGCAAAAACAAGACCCAACACGATGCCGTCTGCAAGAGGGAGAAGAATTTTCACAAGAGCCAGGAATACAATGAAAAAAGCAAGTAAAGCAAGTATTTTCCACCTGTTTTCGATAATTACGGATACGCCGTCTATATCTTTTAACTCCATGAAACTCCCTTACATTACTGATAATATTCTCTCAATAAATTATCTCATATTACTATTGCATTATATTAAAAGCAGCGCATCAAATGTCAGGAATGATACGATTAGCATAGCGGACTACCACACAGGATTCGTTGCATTTTCCACACCCTGTACATGAATCATGAATTTTTATTTTGCCGTTTTTCAATTCGATGGAACCTTTATCACATGCGTTGAGACATACCCCACAGCCACTGCAACGGCCAATACGTAGCAACTGCAGGCATGCATTCCTGTACATCCTGTCTGCAAGTTTCCTGTCCACAGCTGTGACTTTCAAATTACCCGATGCAAAGAATTTAACCGTGCATGAGCGGCTCTTTGCAAGGACAACACCCATCTCCGGAGAATATACGACATTACCCAGCATTCTCATTACATCCACTGCTTCTGACAACGACACCCCACGTATCCGGGCCTCAACAGAAAAATCACCCCCGCTACAGACAGGATGCCCGGAAACTGCACTTATGCTGAAATCTTCTGTTTCAACGGGTGTGATAGATATTCCCAGCTGTTTTGCCAGGGCAAGCATTTTAGGAGGGGGCTGCTGCCAGCGCCAGAAACCATATTCGGCATATTCAGGGGGCAGACCCTTTGAAGCCGTCCATTTTTGCAGATATGCCATCCATCTTTCATACAAGTCAGGGAACAATTGCCTGACCCTCTCGAATTCACATTCAAGGGTAGAAGGGCAAAGATAGCAGCCCACCCTTTCAAAGCCCATGTCATATAGGGGATTATAAGCAAGGTTTCTCCAATAGATGTACAGCCAGACCTCAATAGCTCTCCACTGCCTGATTGGAAAAACGTTCAGCTGGCCCGGCACAAAGGGATTGGCTTCGGTTGCGGCAGTCTCCTGCCTGGAAAAGGACTCATATTTGCGTTTCCCGTCAACCGCAAGACAGGGATTCTCTGCACTGCAGGATTCAAAAGCCGAATTCGCAGGACCCAGTTTACAGACTTTACAACACCAGCGGAAATCCTTGCCAGGTGGACCGAAACTCTCCAAATTATCCCAGAAAGCGTTCTCTGCCTTTTTCTCAATAAGTTCTATACCATTGTCATTGCAAAAATCATGTGCAAATTGCACGGTCTCAGGAAATTCTATACCTGTATTGAGAAAAATTGCCCTGAGACGGCTGGCATCCAGTGCCCTTCGGGCAAGGTCCAGCACAACCAGACTATCCTTACCACCACTGAATGATACATTGACAGGAGAAGAAGAATAGGCAGGATCATTGCCAATCCCTTTTATCATGTTTACAGCATTGGATTCTATTCTTTTGAGAGAAGATTGATTGGCCTTAATGACAGAATCCATGGAAGGCGCTGATTGTTTCAGGCTTGCAGAAATCTTTTTGATTTTTTTGACCCGAAGCAAGGGTTTGCCCGGCCTGTAATTAGTTGAATCCTCAAGAGAGGTGCCAATACCCACCAGTTTTCCACAGCGCAACAATACCGGATCACCTTTTTCAATATCCGGTGAAAAATGGTCAATGCCCTCCAGGAGGATTTTTTTACCGTTCAGATGGCGACCAGTATAATGAAGATGTGCTGTTTTTGAATGTGTATGGTCTGTCAGGACACTGGCACCCATATCCGTGGGTTCAAATCTGAATTGTTTTTGCAGGATATCAAAATACATATGCCCGATATGCATTCCATCAACCAGCACCTCATCATTGCGGTCATCCCCGGCAACCTTGTTCAACAGTATGACTCTGTCAACAAAAGGATTACAATCATACAGTTGCCGTAGCAGGCCATCAAGTAATTTCTGCTCATAGGCAGAAGCAAATCTCACATCAGAAGGAGAAGTCAGGGTTAATTTTGTACCTTCACTGCCACAAATATCACAGACGGGGCCTATTAAAGGCACATTGCAGGAGCTGCACCAGAAAATATGGTCGGCCAAGGGCTGCTTATCGGAGCGATTTCGGGTCTTCCTGGTTTTTGGACGACTCTTTTTGCCTGCAGAAGCAAAGGTAAATGTGGAGCGTTTTTTTTGCATATTAGAGGTTTTATATGTGCTTTTTTCAATTAACCTTTTGTCAGGATTGGTCTACAAGATACCGGTTAATGGTTACAGCTGCCTGCTTGCCCGCTCCCATTGCACTGATTACAGTTGCAGCACCAGTAACCACATCGCCACCTGCACATAATCCTGCCAGGGATGACATAGCATCCTCATCGACAACTATTGTGCCCTTTGAAGTGGTTTCAAGCTCTTCAGAACCTGTAAAAATAACCGGGTTTGGGGAGGTGCCTATAGCAACTATTACTATATCAGCATCGATCACATGCTCTGAACCTTCAATTGGTATGGGGCGCCGCCTGCCGGATTCATCGGGTTCCCCCAGTTCCATTTTAACGCATTCCACACCATTCACGGTCTTATTTTCACCTTCAAGGATACGGACCGGGTTGGTGAGCAGGTTGAAAATCACACCTTCTTCCTTTGCATGCTCAACTTCTTCAATACGGGCAGACATCTCCGCCTCACTACGCCGGTACACAACTGTTACTTCTTCTGCACCCAGCCGGAGGGCACTGCGGGCAGCATCCATCGCAACGTTGCCGGCCCCTACCACAACAACCTTATTCCCATATTTGATGGGTGTGTCATAA
>JBMCCK010000069.1:0-5563 GCA_048619255.1 Methanohalophilus sp.
AGTATCCACTTTTTCGGAAATTTTACAGAAAATGTGTTTTTTATCATCTCCGAAGAGTCTGCTGCACTTATTTACTACCCACTGGAGAAATCTGCGTGTGTAATGGGGTTTCCAGATTGCATATAGAAGTATTGCAAGTATGAAAAATAGGAATAATTGACCAAACATAAGTAAACTGTCAAGTTTGCCGCCTCCAAGTACTTCTCCAAAGAGGGATAGTGCAAAGGGTGCGGCTGCCAATATTATTATAGCGTCCAATACCCTTTCACCAAGTACGACTGCAGTGGCACTTCCTACAGGCATTCGGTCTTTCTGTAAGAGGTGTATTCTCAGAGGCTCTCCTCCTACGGATGAAGGTGTTATAGCTGCAAGAAAAGAACTGGACGTAACGATTTCAAAAGATTTTTTTAGACTGACATGATATCCCAATGCATCGGCCATCATTTTTGTTCGTATACTCCACATGACAAACCCCATCATATGGATACCCGCAGCGGCAAGCAGGTACAATGGACGGATACTGTACAGGCTTTCTGTGGTCTTGGGATCTATAGTGTAAATAAATACACCTATCATCGTTATGATACTGATAATGAAAGAAATAGCAAGCCATTTTGCGAACTTATTCATCCTGTGCACCTGGTATTTTTTGCTGGATGCTATGCTGGTAACGATTTTTATAAATCATCATGCAGAGGCTATTCTCTAGATGTATATCAGACATTTATAACCTTTGGTATGCTATATCTTCGAGTATTTTTCTTAGTCTTTCAGGTCCGTTCATTTCACTGGCAAGTTTTTTCATTTGTTCGGTTTTATTCTGGTATTTCCCGTTTACAGCTTCTCTGACAGCTTCGAGTATTTCCGAAGATGAAGCTTTGTAATCCATCTGCTTACCGCAACCTTTAGTTTCAAGTCCCTCTGCATTGTTTTGTTGTTCGCTGTGTCTCCTGTCAGGAAATGACAACATTGGCACACCATAGGCAAGAGCCTCCATCATGGTTGTATGCCCACCTGGAGCAATTGCCAGATCGCAGCTTTTAAGATATGGGAACTGGTCGGGAATAAATGGTAGAAGTTCTGCATTATCAGGAAGTGGAGGTAGTTCCTCTTTATCAAGACCCGGGCCTGAGAGTAGTGTATAGTTGATATTGCTATCCATACTGGCAGCTTCGATTATTCTGCGAAAAATAGGTGCCCTGTAACCAAAACCACCTATAAGGGAAAGGACATGAGGTCTGGGCAGATCCTGTGCTATCACATCTCCATAATTTCTGGCGGGCAGAGGGCCCGTGTATTCTACTTTAGAGATGAATTCATCTTCAAAGTTGAGATTTAGGGCACAGATCGTATTTGGTTGTGGATAATCGGGTATGATCGTTCTATCCACGCGTTTGAAAATTCCGTTGTAGAATTCTTTAGCAATTACTCCCAGTCCCTGAAACAAATAATTCTCCTGAAAAAATATTTCCATATTGGATTGGTTAACCATCAATGCAACAGGTATCTTTCTTCTCAGGCCTGCTATAGTTCCAAGGTAATAACTGTCCGAAAGAATTACGTCCGGTTTTTCTTCATCAACAAGCCTTTGAACATTGAATAGGCCGGGTACCTGTCCCAACTTAACACTTTCCTTTATGGATTTTCCCAGGTTTAAAGAGCCTTTCTCTCCAACAAGTCGAATTTCGGCAGGCACCTCTCTTACATTCATTCCATGTTCGGTCAGAAACTGTGAGGAATAGCCATAAGCACCACAGGTGACTTCATGTCCTGCCCTGGATAATTCTCTTCCCGCTGCAAGGCACCTGCCTGTATGACCAAGCCCCTCCCCACAAACGAATATGAGTATCTTGAGTGACATATTTATGGATTAATCCTTTTACTGATAATATATTCAATTAATGTAGTTCTTCACAATTTTTCCGCAGGTGGCGTTGTGTTGAGTTTGACATACTTGACACCTTTCAAGGAAATGAGATTTTCATCAAGTTTCTTTATTTTCTCTCCGTCCCCGTCAAAGATTATGATTTCCATACAGTTCTCAGGGTCAAGATGTATATGGATTGAAGTTTTAATAAGGTCTGTGTAGCCATGTTGTGCGTCTGCAATGGCATTGGACAACCCTCGCTTTGTATGATCATAGATCAGGGTTATAGTACCAACTCTCCTGCCACTGATATTGCCCATCCATTCATGATAATTTATATAACTTCGAATAGCATCCCTTATTCCTTCAGAGCGGGATGAGTAACCACGTTGCTCTATAATGGAATCAAACTTTTCCAGCAGGTTATTGGGCAGGGAAACTCCGATTCGCATAAGTTCTTGTTCCATGTTATCACCTTTATTTCAATTGTTTTGCGTATTAATAATATTTTGTGTTACTTTGAGTTGTTATATATTGTACTATGTGTAAACGGTGTGATAGATTTATATTGGATTTTGTGTATCTACTATGGAAGGAGATTGCATGATGTCTGATATCCAGATCAAAGAAGAACTATACTCAGGAAAGGCCAAGACCATTTATACAACGAATGATCCGGAAGTGCTTGTATCCCATTTTAGGGACAGTCTTACCGCTTTTGATGGCAAGAAGAAAAGTGAAGCTGAAAAAAAGGGATATTATAATGCCCAGATATCTCGCAAGTTGTTTGAGATGCTTGAGGATGAGGGTATAAATACCCATTATCTTGGGATGCTTGACGATGAACGGATGCTTGTGGAAAAAGTGGAAATTATTCCTATTGAGGTGATTCCACGCAACATAGCTGCAGGTTCTATCACCCGAAAATATCCTTTCACTGAAGGAGATGAATTCAAAGAACCCGTACTTGTAATGGATTATAAGAGCGATGAATATGGGGATCCCATGTTGAATGAGGACATGGCCATTGCCCTTGGGATAGCCACAAGTGAGGTTATTGCAAAAATCCGTGAACTTGCCCTGAATATCAATTCCATTCTCAAAACGTACATGGAAAAACAGGGTCTTTTACTCGTTGATTTCAAACTTGAGTTTGGTTGGGCAAACGGTGAAATTGTGCTTGCCGACGAAATATCCTGTGATACCTGCCGCTTTTGGGATGCAGACACCCGTGAATCCCTGGATAAGGATGTATTCAGGTTTAACAAGGGTGATGTCTCCGGCACCTATGAAAAATTGGCGCGCCGCCTTGTCCCCGAAATATTTGAAAATTGAACTGTAAATATCATTGCTGGCAAGCTGCTGGATGCATTTTCCAGTTATGTTTGCTGTAAGCGGTTGTCTTCATCAATTCATTCAGGTGTCAGGCACCGCTGCATCCTCTTTCTTTTTCTAATCCATTTTTATTGCTGCAGACCGGCTGTGGATGCTTATGGCAAAAACCTTGAGAGCGTTGTTTGCTCCTTTACATAAGGCAGGAGCTCTGATTTTTCTCTCCACTGGTAGAAAGGCGTATTGATGCGTGTCTTCATATGCATCAGTGCTTCTTCCAGAGTTTCAAAAGAATCCGGCTCTGTTGAAAGAGCATTGCGTGCTGCTTCTCTGACAACCCATACTCCCAGAGGTGCCCAGTAATCAGGAGTAATCTCCCTGATTGCAAATACTGCAGCCTGCTTTCTTATGCTCTCAAGTTTTTCCAGAACCGGCAGACGGGCTGCATAATATCCACCTGCCAGGGGTGAGTATCCTTTCTTTCCTGAAGTTCCTTCCATGTCCTGTCCAATCCAGGTTTTGTCTGCAGACCAAACCGTACGTGCCATCCACAACTCCAGCAATTCAAAAGAATAACTCCTGGGTATCAACAGTATTTCAAAATGGTTTCCAAGATTACCACCGCTGTATAGTTGTATGTCCTTTATTTCAGGGTAATCCAGTAAACCTTTTGCCAGCTCTTTGCCCACCATATCATCTGTGGCGGTAATTGCCCAGCGTGTGGGGACAAGTTTTCTTTCCTGTCCAAGCAATCCGATGGAAAGAAGTCGGGTTATATGTTCACAGCCAACATCATGGCCATAAAGTTCCAGTGCAGCATCCGTGGCCTTTACATCGGTATCATAGGTCAGGTAGTCCACTTTACCAGGAACCTTCGGGTTTTCTGCGATATCAAAACTTTCCATTTTTCCGGCCGGCCCCATCGGTGTGAGTACACCATCAAATTTATGGGCAGGTTTTAAAGGTTTACTGAGCAGCACTTCTGTATCCACAGGTTTGCGTGAAAGTGCCATTTCCTGGGCTTTTTCTATCAGGTGACTTTTTTCAAATTGTTTTACTTTGACAGTGGTGTTAGCCCGTACCAGCTGACACCTCTTTTGTATGATATCGTCTATTCCCATGCCAAGTAGTGCATGAGGGTCTTCCAGCTGTGCAGCTTCCTCACTTTCCAGTAAAGGAGGTATCATGGGTCCGGCACTTACCTCGGGATAGCCATACCTACCAACAAATACAGCAGGAGGAGATGCTCCAAAAATAGTTTTTTCCCCTTGTTTTTGAGGGGAATGTTTGGTGGTGGCCCTGAACTTTTCAAGTATGGGGCACCGTGATCTTCCACAAAGTCCTTTACCTTTACATTCAATACACCGGTTTTTCAATCATCTTCACCGCACAGGATACAATATCCTACTTCTGGTGCATTCTTGTAAAGCCAGCCGGACTTCTGGACATGCTTGCATACTTCACACATACGTTTTACTTTTTGCTTTGGGGTTAAACCATCCGTTGCAAGGCAGAAGGCAAAATTTCGGATTTCTTCATTTGTATTTTCGGAAAATCCGACTTCAGCCCCTCTTTTCTCACTTACGTATTGAGATACGGCGGCTCTTGACAGGCCTAATAGGTTGGCCACCTGTTGTTGTGTGCACTTATGTTCATTCATAAGTTCACGCGCAAGTACGGCTCTGATGGCTGGCAATACCCTTTGCACCATTATTTCACACGTAGGTTTCATTTAATGGTATCCTCTATGTTAGTTTTATTCAGATGACACTAATCCCTCTCTTTACTGCAGGATAAGGTGCTATATGTAATTGAAAAGGCCGGCTCAAAAAAGATTTTGTGTTTCTTCCTTTTGCCGGAACAAATGTTTTTCGGATTTCTGTCATTTAATTAGTCATTGAAAAAGTTTTAATTCTTGATCTGATCGGGAGAAAACCCTTTCTGGACCAGAACGTCTTTCATCCTTCCAAGATGATTGCCCTGCAACTCTACGGCATTGCCACGTACTGTACCACCGCAGGCGAATTTTGATTTGAGGTATGTTGAAAGTTCATGAAGGTCAATTTCATTGGCATCAAAACCTTCTACTACTGTAACTTCTTTTCCATACCTTCGCCTGTTTACCTTTACGGTTATTCTCTGTTGCTCTTTGGCCACTTCTTCGCAGATACACAATTCTTTTGGCAATCCGCAAACAGAGCACATTTCTGAACTCATCTTCTGGTTTTTCCTCCGAAAATTTAGTATTATGTTGTCTGTATAATTTATATACAGACAAATAGAAGTTAAATGCGATGCTATTAAAAGTTAATGGTAAAATGATTGCAAGAGACGTTGAGATGGCCGATACGTTACTGAAAAGAA
>JBMCCK010000070.1:0-5561 GCA_048619255.1 Methanohalophilus sp.
TTGTGGAATATTTCAGGAAATGGTTGATGTTTAATCCCGAGTAGAGTCTTGTATATCCGGCTGTGGGGAGAACATGATTTGTTCCTGAAGCATAATCACCGGTTGAAACGGGAGCATATTTTCCCATAAAAATCGATCCGGCACTATCAATTCCGTCCAGGACTGCCTCATCATCTGCTGTCACTATCTCAAGATGTTCGGGTCCGAACTTGTTGGAAAATCCAATACATTCATCAAGAGAATTACCTATAAGGATGGCCGCATTTTGAAGGGATTCTTTCACGATCTCTGACCTGGGTGTAGTATCTGCAAGTTCTTCTAAGCGTTGTTGTGTATTCGCTGCAATTTTCTCAGAGGTGGTTGTTAATACACAGATTGCGTTGGGGTCATGTTCGGCCTGTGCCAGCATGTCAGATGCGATGAAATCCGGGTCTGCAGTCTCATCTGCAATTATCAGGATCTCACTGGGCCCTGCCGGGAAATCTATCTCTGCATGTGTGCGGATAAGCATCTTTGCCGTAGTCACAAATACATTTCCCGGCCCCACAATCTTGTCTACAGGTTTAACACTTTCAGTTCCATAGGCAAGAGCTGCAACAGCCTGCACACCGCCGAGTCTGTATATCCTGTCAGCACCAGCTACCTTTGCAGCTGCAAGTGTCAGAGGATTTACCTTTCCATCGGGTCCGGGAGGAGTACACATGGCTATGTCCTTCACTCCTGCAACTTTGGCCGGGATTATTGTCATAAGGGCTGTTGAAGGGTAAGACGCTCTTCCTCCGGGTACATAGGCACCTACGGATCTTAAGGGTACGGTTTTCTGTCCTGCTTTAATTCCCGGGGAAATTTCCACAAACCATTTGTCCCGGGGTAATTGTGCTTCATGGAATTTCCGGATGTTCGATGCAGCCTTATCCAGATGTTTCAACAAAGACGGATCTACTTTTGTCATTGCTTCATTAATTTCGTCTTCAGTTACTTCGATGGCACCAATACGGGCTTTGTCAAATTTTTCAGTATAATAACGCAGAGCACTATCCTGGTCCTTTTTCACATCTGCAAGTATTGTTTCAACTGTATCCTTTACAGCCATCAGATCTGATGCCCTTTCCATAAGATTAT
This sequence comes from Methanohalophilus sp., assembly GCA_048619255.1. Lineage (GTDB taxonomy): Archaea > Halobacteriota > Methanosarcinia > Methanosarcinales > Methanosarcinaceae > Methanohalophilus. The sequence continues at coordinate 1,123 of JBMCCK010000070.1, forward strand.
TCAATTCATTATTGGTGAGGTCTTTAATTTTCTTATAAAGCATGGGGTAAGTCTCCGTCTTTGTGTTAATATGTATTAAATCGTTATTTCAGATAAAGTCCTGAAATGTTTTCTGTTGTTTTTTGTTTTCCAATGTTTCCGGCTCTACATAACCATTACTGTGAGTTTCCCTGCCCAGATATGAAAGGATTTTTTGGGCAATCTTTGGCCCGACTATCCCTGCAAGTTGCTTTTCATCTGCTGTTGCAAGTTTCTGGCGACTGTGATATCCTTTCTTGAAAAGTTTGCGTGCTCTTGCTCTGCCCACATTGGGAATTTCCACCAATTCCATTAGTTCACTGCCTGCACCATAATGTATCCTTTTTTCAAGTTTAGCACATGCGGTTTCAAGTTGTGGATTGATTCTGGATGCAATCCTTAAAGTGGCATGCATCAGCCATTCGGCAATATCAGAGCTGGCATAAATGTCGCCTTCTCCGACCTGATAGTTCTCAACAATTTTTTCCAGGCTTTTTTCATTGATCCATTCCAGCAGTAACAACGCGGTTTTGACCTCTGAAAGAAACCATTCATATTCTATCTGCTTGAAAGGGCTGGGCACTTCGATAAAATCTTCGGTATGATTCATCACATAATCATTTATTACTTCATAATCCCTGTTGCGCAAGTAAAGCAGGCGCATATCCGGTGTGCTGCAAATCAGTTGCAACAAAGTCATATCCGTGACATGTGTGGTTTTTTCAAGTCCGCGGATAATTTTTGAAGCTGAAAGGGGGTCAATATATAGCGAGGATATCATTTTTCCCAGTTCTGTTGCTCTGATGGTCTCATTATCCTGTTCAAGCATTCCCTCATTCTTGAGGAATATCAGGCAGTCTTCCAGCAGTTCTTCGAAATTCCAGCTCTCTTGCTGGTGGGCAAAAAATGTGGAACCTAAAAAGGTAAGTATCTCCTTGTGAAAATTTGCAAAACCGCTTGCAATAGTGGAAAGGATATGGGTGCGCAGTGCATTTTCGGTACCCAATTTGGACCAGATATCTTCTGCAGAAGCGCTGATATATCTCTCCAGCACATCGGTGAATTCTTCATAGGTTTTCACTATGACTACAGCCTCTCCATAAGGGTCCAGATGTGGCCTGCCTGCCCTGCCTGCCATCTGTTTGTAGTCAAGTACAGGGATAGGTTGCATTCCTGCATTGGGATCATAACGTTTGTAGCTGCGGATGATCACACGCCGGGCAGGCAGGTTCAATCCGGCTGCCAGTGTGGGTGTGCTGCAGATCATTTTTATCAGATTATTCCGGAAGGCATCCTCTACGATCCTGCGATGGGCGGAATTCAGTCCTGCATGATGAAAAGCAACCCCTTTTTCTATACAGTAGGCAAGCGTTTCAGTAAGTTTTGTTTCCCCGTTTTCCAGAATCTCTCTTGCAACTTCTTCCAGTTCATTGCGATTTTGCTCGTCGAGCAGTTCTCCTGTCACAGGAGCACACTTCTTTGCAAATCCGACACAATTTCGCCGACTGCTGTCAAATACAAGACATTGCCCTCCTTCAATAACAGTGTCTATCACAAGGTTCACAGAATCTTCCTTGTGGCGTCTTTCGATAAACTTCTGATCTTCATAGAAATTGATAGCATCCCCGTAAAAAATCCCCTCATGTAAGTCTGTGGGTCTCCATTCACTCAATACGAGTTTGGCTTCCAGCCACTTTGCAATTTCCATCGCATTACCAACTGTAGCTGAAAGAGCAACCACCTGTGCCCCGGGATTGAGTCTTTTGAGTTTTGTCAGGGTTACTTCCAGTGTGGGTCCTCTGTTTGACGAATCCAGCAGGTGTACCTCATCAACTATCACAGCGGTGATATCTTTCATCCATGGTGTGGAATTACGCAAAAGGGAATCTGTTTTCTCGGAGGTAGCTACTATTATGTCATTGGAACCCAGCCATTCATCCCGTGAATCAAAATCCCCGGTTGATATGGCTGTTTTTATTCCCAGACTCTCAAATCTTTTAAAATCCCTGAATTTTTCAGAAGCCAGTGCGCGAAGGGGTACAATGTAGAGGGCTTTTCCTCCCTTTTTAATAGCTTTTAGCATCGCCATCTCTGCAAGTAAGGTCTTCCCTGATGCTGTGGGGATTGCTGCAAGCAAGTTTTCTCCTTTTAGCAACCCCTTTTCTACAGCATCTGCCTGGGGTGGATAGAGTTCTTCTATACCGGCCTGAAGATATACTTCAATGGCTTCTGAAGGCAGGTCCAGTTTTTCTATTTTCATGAAATTTCACATCGAAAGATGAGTTTGGATATCACTTTGTTGTTGAAAGGTACAAATACAACTAATAGCATTTATTATTAAAGGGGAATTGTGGGTTGAAAATAGCTATTATGTCACAAAGTAAAAATTTATATTCAACACGTCGGCTTGTGGAAGAAGCAAAAATCAAAGGCCATTCTGTAATGGTTGTCAATACTCTTCGCTGCTATATGAATATTACATCTTCAAAACCTTCCATCCACTATAAGGGTAAGGATCTTGATAATTTTGATGCTGTTATTCCGCGTATAGCTGCCTCCATTACATTTTACGGCACTGCGGTTTTACGCCAATTTGAGATGATGGGCGTATTTCCAGTAAATGAATCAGTATCCATTTCCAGGTCCCGGGATAAACTACGCTCCTTGCAGATTCTTTCCAGAAAAGGATTGGGAATGCCTATCACAGGGTTTGCTCGGTCTCCCGATGATGTCGATGATGTCATCAGAATGATTGGAGGCCCTCCACTGGTGGTGAAATTACTTGAAGGAACCCAGGGAATAGGTGTGATTCTTGCCGAGACCAAGAGTGCTTCTGAAAGTTTGATTGAGGCCTTTTTAGGAATGGAAGTCAATATAATGGTGCAGGAATATATCAAGGAGGCAGAAGGATCGGATATTCGTTGTTTTGTGGTTGGCAATAAAGTTGTAGCTGCCATGAAAAGGCAGGCAAAAGAGGGAGAATTCCGTTCCAACCTTCATCGTGGGGGAACTGCTTGCTCTGTAAAAATCACTCCGGCAGAAAGGAAAACTGCTGTTGAGGCAGCAAAGATTCTCGGATTGAATGTGGCGGGAGTTGATATGCTTAGATCTTCAAGGGGTCCCCTGGTTATGGAGGTAAATTCTTCCCCTGGGCTTGAAGGAATCGAAAAGGCATCCGGAAAAAATGTTGCTTCTATGATAATTGATTTTATCGAAGAAAATGCCAGGCCTTATCATACAGGTACCAAAGGCTCAAAACAGTAAGGATTCTGCTGTAAATAAAGTGAAATGATATATTGAATTCATATGGATGGCGAGGTGAATAAAGAGCATCTTGCTATTTCTGTATTGATCCTGTAGGTAACAATACAATTACTGTGTATTTTCAGAAAATTGAATTAGTAAGCAAAAAGATGTTGACCTTTGTTAAAAGGAACATTCCATTATTTTTTGGAAAGTCTTGCAGATTATTTTGGAAGCAGCCCTTTTAAGAACACAACCATGGTAAAGATTAAATTATAAGCACTATTATTTATTGGATGTTTTATTAAGAATAAATATGGTAGGTCCAATGGTAAACACATCAGATGTACTTTCTGAAATTTCATGGCATTTCTGGAATTCCTGGCATGCACTGGATGTTCTATTCGTAATTTTCATTATCGTACTTACAATTGTTGCATCAAAATTCATTGACAGGCTAATTCATCATCAATTTGAGGTTGCCAGCCGTAGGATGGCTGTCGATGAAACTGCTTATCGAATGATCAGGCATACATCCGTAGCTCTTGTTTATGTATTTGGATTATTTTTAATAATAATGCGTTTTCCAGCGCTGCAAAACCTTTCTTTTGCTATCTTAGCAGGTGCAGGTTTTTTGGGTATAGTCGTTGGTCTTGCTGCACAGAGCACAATGTCAAATATTATTTCAGGTGTATCCCTTGCCATATTTCGCCCCTTCAGGGTAGGGGACCGTGTTAATGTCAGGGATGATTACGGCAAGGTTACAGACATCACTTTGCGTCATACTGTCGTTAAAACGTGGGATAACCGCAGGTTAATCATACCAAATCATGTAATTAGTGACGAAGCGATCATAAATTGGACTATAGAGGATCCAACGGTATGCTGGCCGATTGATATTGGTATAAGTTATGATTCAGACATTGACCTGGCCCGTAAGATAATGGTCGAAGAAGGTCGCAAAAACAAAAATACGATGTCCTTCTCTGAACTTCGTAAATATGATGAAAAGTTCAGTGATGATGATGTTCTTGTCCTTCTAACAGGACTTGGGGATTTTGCAGTTAACCTGAAATTATTTGTTTGGGTACGGGATAGAAGTTTTGCTTATGGTACAGGATGTGAAATCAGGGAAGCCATCAAGAAACGTTTCGATAAAGAAGGAATAGAAATTCCAT
>JBMCCK010000071.1:0-5559 GCA_048619255.1 Methanohalophilus sp.
TGTATGATGTGGTAAAAGTAGGTCATGAAGGACTGATGGGCGAAGTAATCCGTATAGAGGGTGAAAAGGCCACAGTTCAGGTATACGAAGACACATCCGGAATAAGACCGGGAGAGCCCGTAGCAAATACGGGAATGCCTCTTTCAGTAGAATTGGGCCCAGGCCTTCTGGAAAGTATTTATGATGGTATACAGAGACCTTTGGAAGTTCTCCAGCAAAAAATGGGAGACTTCATTGAAAGAGGAGTAACAGCAAACGGTCTTACCAGGGAGAAAAAGTGGGAATTCACTCCTACAGTATCCAAAGGAGACAGTGTTAAAGGTGGAGATATTATCGGTGTCGTCCAGGAAACACCCAATCTCGAACACAAGATAATGGTACCACCAAGGAAGTCAGGAACTGTAGAAGATATCAAAAGTGGTAAATTTGTAGTCGATGAGACTGTTTGTGTACTCTCTGACGGCTCTGAACTATCCCTTATGCAAAAATGGCCTGTAAGAGACCCCAGGCCAGTAGGCAAGAAACTCTCGCCAACAAAACCTCTTGTAACAGGTCAGAGAATCCTTGATGGAATGTTCCCTGTGGCAAAAGGTGGTACAGCAGCGATCCCCGGTCCTTTCGGATCAGGAAAAACTGTTACACAGCAGCAGCTTGCAAAGTGGAGTGACACTGATATTGTGGTTTACATTGGATGTGGTGAACGTGGAAATGAAATGGCCGATGTACTGAATGAGTTCCCAGAACTGGAAGACCCAAAGACCGGAAGGCCGCTCATGGAGCGTACAGTTCTTATTGCAAACACATCCAATATGCCTGTGGCTGCTCGTGAAGCATCTGTTTATACAGGAATTACTATTGCTGAGTATTACCGTGACATGGGTTATGATGTATCTCTCATGGCAGATTCAACTTCCAGATGGGCAGAAGCAATGAGGGAAATTTCTTCTAGACTTGAAGAAATGCCCGGTGAAGAAGGGTATCCAGCATATCTGTCCGCCAGGCTTTCTGAATTCTATGAACGTGCAGGAGCAGTCCATTCCTTGGCAGGCTTTGATGGTTCCATTACTGTCATCGGTGCAGTTTCACCTCCAGGTGGTGACTTCTCCGAGCCTGTTCCACAGAATACCCTGCGTATCGTAAAGGTATTCTGGGCACTGGATGCAAAACTGTCCCAGAAGAGACACTTCCCTGCAATTAACTGGCTTACCAGTTACAGTCTTTACAATGACAGGCTTGCAGGCTGGTTTACAGAAAATGTCGGCAGCGACTGGAATGAACTAAGGGATAATGCAATGGATATTCTTCAGGAAGAAGCCGAACTTCAGGAAATTGTGCAACTCGTAGGTTCAGATGCACTTCCTGAGGACCAGCAGCTTACCCTTGAAATTGCCAGGATGCTTCGTGAATACTTCCTGCAGCAGAACGCTTTCCATCCAGTGGACACATTCTGTCCCTTTGACAGGCAGTATAAACTTCTGAAATCTGTATCACGGTTTGGCGAAAAAGCAACCGATAAAATGGAAAATGGAGTCCCCATCAACAAGATCATGGAAATGGAGTCCAAGGATGAACTTGCCAAGGTCAAATATGAGGAAGACTTTGATGCAGCCCTTGAAACAATCATGACAAAGATGGATGAAGAGTTCACAAAGCTTGGAGGCAACTGAAAATGACCAAAGAATACAAAACCATTGTAGATATTGCAGGACCACTCATATTCCTTGAAAAAACAGAGCCTGTAGGATATGGGGAACTTGTTCAGATTAATCTACCTGATGGGACTACCAAGAGAGGTCAGGTCCTTGACACTTCCGCAGATATGGTTGTTGTACAGGTTTTCGAAGGAACTCAGGGTTTGAATGATGAATCCGGTGTAGTATTCAGTGGAGAAACCATCAAACTTCCTGTTGCAAAAGACCTTCTTGGTCGTATCCTTTCCGGGTCTGGAGAACCCCTTGACGGCGGTCCAAGAATTATCCCCGAAAAAAGGGTCGATGTGAATGGGGCTTCAATGAACCCTTATTCCAGGAGACCACCTGAAGAATTTATCCAGACAGGAATATCCACCATTGACGGTACAAACACTCTTGTAAGGGGACAGAAACTTCCTATCTTCTCTGGATCAGGTCTGCCACACAATGAGATTGCTCTCCAGATTGCAAGACAGGCAAAAGTACCCGGTTCTGAAGAAGAATTTGCTGTGGTATTTGCTGCAATGGGTATCACCAATGAGGAAGCCCAGTCATTCATGGAAGATTTTGAGAAGACAGGTGCTCTTGAAAGAGCGACAGTTTTCCTCAATCTTGCAGATGATCCTGCAGTAGAGCGTATCATCACCCCGAGGATGGCACTGACAGCAGCAGAGTATCTTGCATACGAACATGATATGCATGTACTTGTAATCCTGACTGATATCACCAACTACTGTGAAGCACTCCGCCAAATGGGTGCGGCCCGTGAAGAAGTGCCCGGTAGACGTGGATATCCCGGTTACATGTACACTGATCTTGCATCCCTCTATGAACGTGCAGGGGTAATTAAAGGTAACAAGGGATCTGTAACACAGTTTTCTATCCTGACTATGCCTGGTGACGATATTACCCACCCAATCCCTGATCTTTCCGGTTATATCACCGAAGGCCAGATTGTAGTATCCCGTGAACTTCACAGGAAAGGTATCTACCCACCAATCAATGTGCTACCATCCCTTTCCCGTCTGATGAACTCAGGTATCGGAGATGGTAAGACAAGAGATGACCACAAAGCAGTATCCGATCAGTTGTATGCCGGATATGCTGAAGGACGTGACCTTCGTGGACTGGTTGCAATTGTCGGTAAAGAATCTCTTTCCGAAAGGGACCAGAGAATCCTGGAATTTGCCGATCTTTTCGAAGACCGTTTTGTAAGACAGGCAAAAGATGAAGACAGGAATATCGAAGATACTCTTGGCATAGCATGGGAAATTCTGTCAGAGCTTCCGGAAGCACAGCTCACCAGGATAGACAATAAGTATATCGATAAATACCACCCTGCACATCAAAATGCAGAGTGAACAAAGAGTGATCCACTATGGGCACAAAGGATGTTAAACCAACTCGTTCCGAACTTATTGAACTGAAGAAAAAGATAAAACTGTCCCAGAGCGGCCACAAGTTGCTTAAAATGAAAAGGGATGGTCTTATCCTGGAATTCTTTGAGATTTTGAACAAGGCCAAGGGTGTACGGAACGAACTGGATGACGCCTATGACAATGCCACTGAAAAAATAGGGATTGCTGAGGCGGTCGAGGGCAGAATGGTAATAAAATCCACTGCTCTTGCTCTCAAAGATGGACCTGAAATAAGTCTCGAAAGCCACAACATAATGGGTGTGGTGGTCCCTAAGATTGAAGCATCCAGTGTGCATAAACCCATCAACAAAAGGGGATACGGTATTCTCGGGACAAGCTCCTATATCGATGAAGCTGTCGATTCATATGAGATCCTTGTTGACAAGATTATTCTTGCAGCAGAGATCGAGACCACTATGAAAAGGTTACTTGAAGACATCGAGAAAACAAAAAGACGTGTAAATGCCCTTGAATTCAAGGTTATTCCCGAAATGCAGGAAGCAATGGATTTCATCCGTTTCCGGCTGGATGAGATGGAACGTGAAAATACCTTCCGCTTAAAGAGGATTAAGGCATAATGCCTAACACAGAACCTGATCGGCCAGGGATGGCCGACAGACTTTTTTTAAAAATCACCCAACCCAATAACCTTGCGCGTATATTGCGCTGGGCATGGTTAATATCCCTTATGATGCTGGTATTTGGTTATCTTATCATTTATTTCAGGATTTCAGAGTACTTGAATATCTGATGAAATAATTGATTGGAACCAGTCAGTAAAGTATATATATCTTCTTCCACTATATATGAATCGTTAAATAAACAACATACGGTTCTACTAGTTGTGATATTTTGTTCAACAAAGGTGGTATACCTATTTAATTTCATTTTGCCTGCATTATTATTTAGCTGTGCGTATGTTCTTATGCAACTTTTGCAACTTTTGCAGGCAAATTCATTCAATAAGTAACATAAACTAAAAATGTGGTACTTTTATGACACAGCATACACAAGCACAAAAAGAAATAGCTAAAAAAATCGATTCTGATACTGTTATTGCCAACTGGAAGGACTGGAGATGGCAACTCAAGCATTCCATCGGTGATGTTGATACATTTGAAACCTTACTTGGCATCAAATTCAAAGCCGAGGAAAAGGATAAACTTAAACAAACCCTGGAAAAATTCCCATTATCTGTAACTCCTTATTATCTGTCCCTCATAGATACCGATGATTTCAGGAATGATCCCATATTCCTGCAAGCCTTCCCTTCACCAAAGGAGCTGGACATCGATGAAGATGATCTTGAAGATCCTCTTTCAGAGGATGAGGACAGTCCTGTTGAGGGAATCACACACAGGTATCCGGACAGGGTACTGTTCCATATAAGTAACACCTGTTCGATGTACTGCAGGCATTGCACACGCAAAAGAAAGGTAGGAGATGTGGATTCCATTCCTACCAGGGATGCGGTCTCTGAAGGATTGGAATACATCAGGAACACTCCCCAGATACGTGATGTCCTGCTTTCAGGTGGAGATCCTTTTATGCTTCCTGATGCTTATCTGGATTGGATTCTGACAAAATTGAGGGAAATTCCTCATGTTGAGATAATTCGTATAGGTACGAGGATGCCTGTGGTACTTCCTTACAGGGTAACGGATAATCTTGTAGAAATACTCAAAAAGCATCATCCTCTCTGGATCAACACCCATTTCAATCATCCACGTGAAGTAACAGCATCTTCTAGGGAGGCCCTGCGCAAACTTGCGGATGCAGGAATTCCTCTCGGGAACCAGACGGTGTTGCTTTCAGGAGTGAATGACTGTCACAGGATTATGAAAAGTCTTGTACAGAAACTTGTACAAAACCGTGTGCGACCCTATTATCTCTACCAGTGCGACCTGTCCGAAGGCCTCTCCCATTTCCGGACACCGGTAGGTAAGGGTATAGAGATAATGGAACACCTCATCGGTCACACAAGCGGTTTTGCAGTACCCACTTATGTTATAGATGCTCCCCACGGAGGAGGTAAGATACCAGTTATGCCTTCCTATCTTATATCCTGGTCAACCAACAGGGTAATCCTGCGTAACTATGAGGGAGTTATCACCTCATACAAGGAACCGGATTCCTACGAGCCGATATACTGTGATCGTAAATGTGAGGAATGCAAACTACAGCTCAAACTTGATGATGCAGCTGAATATAAATCGACAGGTATTGCAAAACTGCTTGCCGATTATGATGAAGCTGTAAGTCTTGTACCGGAGGACACCGATAGAATGGAGAGAAGGGACGTTGAGTGATATAATCGAAAAATTTGGCAACTCCCTCATCCAGCACGGTGCATACAACAATCGTATTTACCTTATGAAACTGGATACCAGGGACCTGCCGGATCTTATACCTGAAATGGATAGGTTGACAGAAAAACGCGGCTACAGCAA
>JBMCCK010000072.1:0-5555 GCA_048619255.1 Methanohalophilus sp.
TTTTTGCCATAGTGGTAACAAGCTGCAACATCTCTTCTGCCATTTCCAGTATTTCTTTGCGCAGTCTCAAACGTATACAGGTGGCCACTTCATCATTGCGGGAGCGGCCGGAATGCATCCTTCCACCTACGTCTTCTCCTACCATATCAATAAGTTTGGCTTCAATAGATATGTGTAGATCTTCGTAACTATGGTCAAGGGAATCGATACCCTCTTTATGGATGCGTTTTAATCCGTCCAGGATTTTGGCGCAATCATCTGTGGGGATTATTCCCTGCTCTTTCAGCATGACTGTGTGGGCAAAATCCACCAGAATATCAGAATCAAATATCCATTTATCGTCTTCCATGGACGATGTATAACGCATTATTTCCTCATCCGGGAGAAAATCAAGGCGTCCTCTTCGTAAAATATCACTCATGATCATTCCTCAAATGAACAAGCTAAAGGGTATGCCCATATGAAAAGTGGTTTAATGGGACTTTCTAATTGCCCTTCTATTTAAGGTCTTAACAAATAAAAGTAGCTGTTCCGATAAATGTAATTCTTTAATTTTCGGTTACAGGAAGTTTAATATGCACTTCTGTTCCCTGTCCTTCACCTTCACTTTCCATCCAAATTTCTCCATCATGAGCTTCTACTATGGTCTTGGAGATATAGAGGCCAAGTCCTGTACCTCCGTATTTACGTTTCTGGGATGAATCGATCTGGTAAAATCTCTGGAACAAGTTGTCTATCATATCTTTTGGTATGCCAATTCCCGTATCTTTGATATTGATATGTATGTATTCATCTTCTTTGTTTGCAAAAATCGTAATTGAACCACCTTTAGGTGTAAATTTGATGGAATTATCAATAATATTGGTAAACATATCAGTAAGTTTGTCACGGTCTCCCTTTATAGGAGGAAGGTCCGGTTCAATTTTTTTGATTATTTCCAGATTTTTCTCTTTTGTCTGGATCTGCAGGTCTTCTATAATCTGGTCTGCCAGTTCTGATACATTCAAGTTTTCAAAATCATACTGAACAGTGCCTGCTTGTGTGCGACTTAGGTAGAGCAGAGAATCCACGAGTCTCTGTAGCCTTTTTGTATTACGCATCACGGTTTCTTCTGCATGTTTCTGTTTTTCTCCCAGTTCACCGAGGCTGCCATCATTTAGAAGTTCTGTATACCCTCTGATCGATGTGAGGGGTGTTTTCAATTCATGACTCACATTGGAAAGGAACTCATCTTTCATTTTATCCAGTGATTTCAAGTCCTCATTTGCCTTTGCCAGATCTTCTGCATATTTCCTGAGTTCTTCTTCGGCCCTTTTACGTTCGGTAATATCACGGGCCACAACCAGGATTGCAGGTTTATCGTTATATTCTATCACACGAGCACTGATTTCCACAGGAACTGTGGTGTCATCGCTGCGTCTGTATGTAGCTTCAAAGATAGCGTGCCCTTTTTCTTTGACTTCTTTGATCCTCTGGGGTATCTCTTCCATAGAAATACTGGTGTTTATGTCCTTTGTCTTCATACTGAGTAATTCATCCCTGCTGTAACCCACGGTTTCACAGGCTGCCTTATTAACTTCCATGATGTTGCCTTTAAGGTCGTGCATAAAGATCGCATCATTAGTACTGGCAAAAATTGTGCGGAATTTATCTTCAGATTTTTCAAGTTCCTTTTCAGTTTTGCGGCGCTGTACGATTCTCCACATTCCCTGCCTGAGGAGGGTAAGCTGTCTTACATCAGAACTGTCATAGTTTTCATTCTTATTCCCTACACCTGCAAGGGCTACAATCTTGCCCTGTTCAAAAATAGGTACATCCATATGGCGAATAAGTTCCACATGATCCTTTGGGTATCCGCTTTTTCTGGGATGTGGTTTTTTGTAATCATTATTGATAAATGGCCGCCTTTGCCGTATACTTTCTCCCCAGAGTCCCACATCTTCGATCTTGTATTCTATCTTTTTGTCTTTAATTTTACAACGATTCATTGGGGTGTCGGACCAGGATTTCAGGTGTATGGAACCTGCATCTTCATCCACGAATGCAAGATACCCAATCTTGCTTTCTGTAAGTCTCACTCCCTCAGCTCCTGCAAAATCGATGATTTCTTCCAGGGAAGCCTCTGTCATCTGGTTAAGCTTTACAAGGGTTTCCAGGCGTGACTCATCCAAATGCAGGGCTTCTTCGGCTTTCATGCGGTCACTGATATCTTCCACAATCCCGACTCCTCCCAACAACTCGCCATCTTCTGATATGTAGGGGCTGTAATCGGCTTTTATAGGGGTTGCCTTTTTGTTTGTAGTCGAATGGTATTTTCCCTCATAATGGCCGGAACGTCTCTTGAATACTGTCTTTACGGCTTCATACATCTTTTTGTCTTTTAAGTCCTTGAGCATGTTGAAACCGATTATTTGGTCTCTGGTCACATCGAGAATATGCATTATATTCTCATTACAGTGAGTTATCACACCATTTTCATCAAAATGGAATATTCCCAGGGGTGAATTTTCAAAGATCAATCTGTATTTCTTTTCAGATTCTCGCATAGCCTCTTCGGCCATTTTACGTTCTGTAATATCAATTATGATGCCCTGATAGTAAGAAGGTTCTCCAACTTCATCTCTTCCTATAAAGGATCTCTCGATCACCCAGCGTATCTCCCCGGATTTGGTGAGTATGCGGTATTCCTTGGAAAAAAAGATCTTGCCTTCAATTTCATGTTCGTTGACCTCGTTGCGTACCATCTCGAGGTCCTCAGGATATATTATGTCTCCATAGACAAGTTTGCCGGAAGTGAAATCTTCGGGTGTATAACCAAACTGGGATATGTTTCCGGATACGAATTCCACGGGCCAGTCTTTCTCTGCAGTCCACAGGAAGGCTACAACAGGACTGTTTTTATAGATCTCTTCGAGTTTCCTGTCCGAACGGAGTCTTTTACGCAGGGTTTTCTGGCTGATCTTCTGCTCGTTAACGCTTTCTACAGTACAGATCATCCCGTCATAATTTCCCTTCTTGTCGAGTAAAGGAATCAATCTGCCTGTCTGAAAACTTAAATTGCCATCTTTTGTAACGATTGGCATGGTTTTGTAGGGTATGGGTTTAAGAGAATCTCTCGCTCTTAGGAACATTTCCCTGAAATGGGCTTCATCACCCACGCTGTGGCGGGAAGCAGACATATATTGTTCCAGTTTTTTGCCCACCACTTCTTTGCTTTTGATACCGGTGATTTCTTCCATTCCCTTGTCAAAATAGATGAAAACTTCGTTCTTGTCAACGGCCCACGTGCCTTTGCAAATAGTGTCAAGTATTTTTTCCAGAAGATTTTCCATTGTAGTACCCTTTGTCATATCGCCCATAAAAAGATTACAATAATTGATATCTGGCTGATTCAATTAATATTTTATCATTTATCTCATGCTGTTTTTTTTATTTTTTCCCTTGAACGGGAAATGCAGCATATAACCGGCTGCCATTGTTAGTATAATTGTGGCTCCGGAAGGTACGTCTAAATAGTAGGATAAAAACAGGCCTGTAAAAGTAAAAACCGTGCCGAATATAATGGCAAGCATCATCATCCTGTCAAGTTTATCTGTAAATTCTCGGCTCAATGATGCCGGTATTGTTAACAGGGCGATCACAAGGATCAATCCTACAACCCTGATCATGACTATTATGGTAAGGGCTATCAGGCAAAGCATGTACAGACTCAGTTTTTCAACCGGCAGTCCTGAGACCTGTGCAAATTCTTCATCAAAACTTATGGCCATGAATTCCTTGTAGAGCAGATAGACACTTGCAATGATCAGGGTGTCAATTAGTAGCATCAAATAGATATCATTTACAGGAACGGTTAGTATATTGCCAAAAAGGTAGGTCATAAGATCCGGTGCATAACCCGGTGTAAGGCCTATGAATAGGACTCCCAGTGCCATACCTACAGACCATAGTATTCCGATTGCGGTATCTTCGGCGATATTGGTACGTCTGTTGACAAGGCCTATTACCAGTGCAGAAAGGAGGCTGAAAGGCAGGACACTGAAAAGGGGATTCATTCCCAGATAATAACCCAGGCCAATGCCACCAAAAGAGGCATGGGCAATCCCTCCACTTATGAATACTATTTTCCTGACAACCACATATACCCCGATTATCCCGCAAGCTATGCTGGCTAGTAGGCCCGCAACGACAGCATTTTGCATGAATGTGTATTGTAATATCTCCAGCATGTTCCATCTCCTTAATGGGCTTTCAATACCCGGTGGGGCACACCATGTGCTATCATTTCTACGGGACACTTGTAGGCTTCTTCAAGATCTTCGGGTTTCAGTTCCTTTGTACCATGGTAGTAGAGTTTCTGGTTCAGACAGGCCACTTTATCAACATATATCGAGATCGCACTAATATCGTGGGTGACCATTATGATTGTTACACGAGATTTGAGTTCTTCAAGTATTTCGTAGAACTCCTTTTGCATAGTTGTGTCTATTCCGGCCACCGGTTCATCGAGAAGCAACAGTTTTGGCTCTGAGGCAAGTGCCCGGGCTATGAAAACTCTCTGCCTCTGCCCCCCGGAAAGCTCGGCAATATGGCGGTCCCTGTATTCATACATTTTAACCTTTTCAAGGGATTCTTTCACTACTTTCCGGTCATTAGGATTATATTTCCTGAAAAGGGACGTTTTTCCAATGCGTCCCATCATAACCACATCCCAGACATTGATCGGGAAATCCAGTTTGGATGCACTGTGCTGGGGGACATAACCTATGGTCTTCCTCCCTTCCTTCGGTTTTTTACCGAATACACGGACATCGCCCCTATCTGGTTCTATAAGGCCGAGAATTACTTTTAATAAAGTACTTTTTCCTCCGCCGTTAGGTCCAATGATTCCCAGGAAAGTTCCTTCCTGCACGTCAAGGTTTATTTCTTTGAGGGCAGGTACATCGTGGTAGTACGACCACACATCTTTAATTTCCACTGCATTTTGGTGGTTATTTGAGTCCTTCACGGAATGCCTCGGATACTTTATACATATTTTCTGTATAGTTACGGGCAAGAGGATCCACTTTCACAACTTTGCCGTCAATTTCCTCTGCAATGGTGTCTGCACTCTGTGTACTGAATTGGGTCTGCACAAAGATAACAGTTATGTTTTCCTGTTTTGCAAAAGTTATGATCTCACTGAGCTGTCTGGCACTTGCTTCCTTTCCTTCTATTTCGATTGGTTCCATATTAAGGTCGTACCTTTCTGCAAAGTATCCCCATGCAGGATGATATACCATGAAACTGTTTCCTTCTTTGCCTTCAATATTTTTCTTTATCTGTTCATCCAATGCATCCAATTCTGAAATATAGGTGTTCTTATTCTTTGAATAAGTCTCCTGATTTTCAGGATCAATTTCTACAAGCCCACTATATATATTTTCTACCATTATTTTAGCATTATCAGGTGATGTCCATATATGGGGATCCAGATCCGTATGGTCGTTTTCATGAGTGTGATCGTTTTCATGAGTGTGGTTGTGTTCTTCCTTAAGGAAATCAATGCCATCAGA
>JBMCCK010000073.1:0-5536 GCA_048619255.1 Methanohalophilus sp.
AAAAAGGGATTCTTATCACCGGTGCTCCAGGATCCGGTAAAACTATTTTTGCAATGCATGCAATAAACCAGACATGTGCAGATGGAAAAAAAACTATAATAATGGCAACAGAAGAGACCGAAGAAAATATTACCGAACAGGCAAAAATGTTTGGATTTCCTTTTGAGGAATATATAAAAAGTGGTTTGCTTGAAGTTGTAAAAATCCTGGAAATGAGAAGCCGGAATGTGACTAAAGCTGCTGAAATGATAGATGGATTGAGTTTAAAAGAGGTTGACATTATAAACCTAGCTGAAATGATACCTTATGATGCCGAAGTAATAGTAATAGACAATATAGGAGTTTTCGCAATTGGTTTAACACCGCGTGAATTTCGTGATCAGTTTGATACATTAAATCTTTTACTTTCACAAAAGGATGTTACAACACTTTTTGTGATGGATGAAGCTGCGCACCAAATGACCCATGAGGTTGCAGATTATTCGACTTTTGGAAACATTAAGTTACTGGTAAAGGAAAATCCCTACACGGGAAAAATGGAGCGTTTTATTTTCATACCAAAGATGAGAAATACAGCCATTTCGCTTGATCCTGTTCCGTTTGATATTACATCCCAGGGCATAGATATAAAGGGGAAAAAAGATACTTAATAGAACCTTTTGCTAAAAAGATTTATTAGTCAGCATCCCTAACGTAACACAGGAAATATGGAAAACGAAATCACACCCAAAGTACTCATAGTGGATGACGAACCACAAAATCTGGATTTAATGGAAGCATACCTTTCCCACTTATATGAAATTGTGCTGGCTGAAAGTGGAGAAGAATGCCTCCAAAGAGTAAAAGAAAATGACATCGATATTATTCTTCTTGACATTATGATGCCGGGTATGAGTGGCTATGATGTTGCTAAAACTTTGAAAGAATCAGAAAATACACGCCATATCCCGATCATTATGGTAACTGCACTTTCTGAAAAAGAGGACCGCATTAAAGGTATTGAAGTTGGTGCAGACGATTTTCTTACAAAACCTGTAAATCGAGTGGAGCTTCTAACCCGTGTAAAGTCATTGTTGCGTATCAAGAGCCTTCATGATGAGCTGGTGGCTGAAAAAGAACATCTTAGAATGCAAAATCATATTCGCAAGGTTTTGACCTCAATTATTCCTTCACTACTAAGTCGTGCGCCGCCTGAACAGAAGAAAATAATCATTCGTCAAATGGTTGATATGGTAGAAGATATTGTACGTGGTTCATGCAATGGTTGTGAGAGGGAAATTAAAGATTCACAGGATGTAGCCGAAATTTGCTGTGAGGCCATGAATCAACTGGGAGCCAGTTATTTTGTGGACGGTGACGGTGATCAGAGTGGGTGTTCAACAATAAAAGCACACAAGTGCCCATGGGGAGAGGAAAGTAAGATAAATCCCATTATGTGCAACCTCACTACCGGCGTATTCTCAAAGATGATTAACGGAGTCAGCGAGGGTGAAGTTAACGTCAATAAAACAATGGGTAATGGGGACGATCACTGTTGTTTTGATATCTGTATAGAAGAAGAATGAAAATTCATTCTCCTTTGAGTTTCAGGATACGGATTGCCATATGAGCAGCATTTGCCCCGTTATCAATACCAACAGCTGCAACCGGTACACCGGGTGGCATCTGTGCTGTGGACAATAATGCATCCAGCCCCCCAAGCTTGGCACCCACAGGCACTCCGATAACAGGTTTGCCAGTCTTTGATGCTATCACACCGGGAAGTGCGGCTGAAAGTCCGGCTATCGCAATGTAAACGAAAGCCTCGTCCTTACCTACATATTCTTCCAGTTCATCGGGATTACGGTGGGCGGAAATTACCTGTACATCATAACTGTAATCTGTGTTGTCCAATACATTGGTTACACGATTCGAAATTGCCCGGTCCGATTCAGATCCCATTACTATTGCAATATCTACCATTTTTGTACCTCTTTTTAAGGAAGATTACCTTCACCGCTTAATTCATGTTGCCTTTCTATATTCATCTGTATAAGGAGATTGAAAATCTGTTTTACCACAGTGGAGTCTAGACCTTTTTCAGTAGCAATAGAAACAGCTCTATCTATTACCACATTATTTTGCGTATCGTCATTGATAGGAAGATTGGCCTGATGTTTGTATTTTAAGATATCATCTGCAAATTCAACTCTTTTTGCAATGAGTTCCACCAGTTCCCTATCAATATTCTCGATCTCCTGTCTTACATTTTCGATTGTCATAAAAACCAACAATTACCTGGTTTAAATTGCTCCTTCATTATTGATCTTCGTCCTTATCACATTTCCGCCTGTAATACGCTTCTCCCAGACCTTTGCAAGTTTGTCCAGATCGGAGTTATCCCCCATTGCCACATATGCAGGTCCGGTACCAGAAAGGGTGACACCTTCAATACCACTTTCAAGGGCCAACATCATTGGTTTGGTATCAAAACCCAAAGCACCACAATAAAGAAAACCATTTAATGTCATTGCTTTCTCAAATTGCCGGTGGATAACAAGGTCATAAGCCATGTCTATCCAGGGTCCTATTAATTTTGATCCTGTTACATCGGTTTCTGAACTATATGCCTTTTGAGGAGGAACAAAAACAAGTACTTCACTGTTTTTCTTTATGCGGTTGAAAAGAATCTCTTCTTTATTATCAGTTACTACCACACCACCAAAAAAAGATGCACAGGCATCATCGAAAGCCCCTGTGATTGTCACTCCTGATTTTTTAGCTGCTTGAACCCCTAATTTTACCATCTCCAGAGGTTCCATTGATTCTTTTATGGCATCCAGAGTAGCGATAATAACAGCGTTAGCCGCAGCACTGCTACTTTTTAGTCCGCTTGCATGAGGAATTTCACTTCTTGTTTGAACCGTGCCCTGCATTTTCAAATTAAACAGGTCAAGAGTTATACCAACTGCATTCTCGATCAGAGTGGTATCCATATCCCCATTTTCTTCAATGATACCTTCTATAGGACCATCGCCCTGTGATAATTCAACCCTGGCAAATGTCTTGAGGTCCAATCCAAAAGCTGCACCTTTCCAGGTAGAAATTGCATTGAGGATGGTACCTGCACCCAAAGCTTGCCCATATCCTGTTACAGTCATGAAAATATCTCCTTTTATCAGAGTTGCTGTTCAAACATTTCTTTAAGTTTACTAATATCAGCAATAACTTTATCCCGCTCTAATTCAACGGGATTTTGCTCCCTACTGTATTTATCCGCCAACTTGTCAATAAAATCGAGTTCAACATGAGCAGAAATAAATTCCGGGCTGTATGAAGACAAATCTTCAAGAGGTATTACTGCAACACTTCCCTTTGTAGTCTTTGCCTCCAGTCCTTTAACTACAAGTGAATAATTGAATTCCAGGAAACCATATGTACGAGCCAGGTTCCTAGATGTATCCTGAACCTGTTGTGCCCTTTTTGCATTCATACGCCGATAGGCAGCAGTTGAATCTTTATATTCCAGAAAACAGACCCTGTTTTCCCTCCACCAGACTGCATCATATTCTGCAAGAGTGGATGAATTGCGGGAAGCCAGAACATTGAACAATACACCATTTACATCCGAAATGTCCAGATTTTGTCGAAAATCATATTCAGATTCTACAATATCGGGCCGGGTACGCAGACTGTAAGGCTCTTGTTTTCTAAATTCCAGCATAGATTGAAATAAAGCTACCTTTTATTTAAAATTGATCAAGGGAAGAAAAAAGGAAAATTATATCCTTATATCCTTCTTCCCCATTTTGATGTCCCCAACACCCAGGAAAGTAAACCTTGTTTCCATTGGAATACCGACCCCATGCACCTGAACGTCCTTGCGGTCAACATCTATAGTTATTTCACCTTCGTCCAGTTCGGCTTCATGCATGTACTCCATTATCAACCTATGACCGATCTCACGTGCAGCCTGTACTGCTTCTTCATGGGATTTGAAAGTTTCATTCCCGCCAGGATAGAACAATGATACTGAAGACGGGCGCAGGTTATATTTTGACTCACCAAAATTCGGGCGAATTAGCACTTCAATACGCTTTATTCCCTTACCTGCAAGGGCTCCTACCGCATTACCAACCTCGGCATATTCAGGCAGGATTATTTCCGCATCTACTAGCTTTTGCATATCATTTACATAGGCCTGTACAGGACCTCCAAGCAGTACCACGGGAACATCTACATGAAATCCACCATAATGATTGCCACGGACAACTTTATTGATCTGTGAATCCTCGAGATCATTAAAGACATATGAAAGAAGGTTCTGTGCCATATTCTTTGCAACTTCATCTTTAACTTTACCGGCAATTTCATCAGCCTCCAGATCTGCGAAGTACCCAAGTATTTCTGCGCCGACTCTGGAAGCTTCACTATCCCACTCATCATATTCCCCAAGAACATGAAGAGCGTCCGTTGGAGTAAAACCTATAGCCTGCACCAGCCGTTTCTGGATCAGGCTTGCCATGACCATAGGTGATGGCAATGCTTTACTGTCCCAGTAGATGTCACTCACTGTCAGGGGTTCATCCTTTATGCGGGAAAGAAGTTCTTCTTCGCGCTCTGTAAGTTCAATGGGTTCCTGTTTTGTCCTGATGAAGAATTTTGTGGGCTGGATGTTTTCCCCTAGCTGGCTTTTCAGTATACTCTGCCCTTTCTTGAGTTTTGTAGTGATTTCCGGATATTTACTGGCAGCCACACAGAGAGGAACGACCCGGCGTGGACCTATGAAAACATTATGATTCTTTACCCACACATGACTGTCTCCACCCATTGCAGAGGTTTCCATTCTAATGGCTTCCACCTTGGTTGGCCAGCCCCCAACAGTTGCCCCTTCATCTGTTATTTCAGGGAGATTATCAATAACCATCGCTACATCGGTACTTGTACCACCGACATCAATGACCAGGCAATCTTTGCTTTTGGCAAGATATGAAGCCCCAACAAGGCTTGCTGCAGGACCGGTAAATATTGATTCTATCGGGTGTTTGAGAGCTTCTTTCATACCCACTATGGAACCATCACATTTGAGCATCATAAGTTTTGCATCTATTCCTCTTCGATCTATCTCAGAAGCAACTGTTTCCATAAACCGGGTCGATATGGGCAAAAGCTGGGCGTTTAGATAGGCTGTAACACCTCTTTCATATGCCCCCAGGGACTGGGAAAGTTCATGGCCACAGATCACAGGCAAACCAGTCATTTCATCTATAACTTCCCTTGCTTTCAATTCATGATCCGGGTTTCTTACACTAAAATAGGATGAAACTGCAAATGCCGAGACCTTATCCTGAACTTCTCCTACAAATTCTTTTATAGAGTCCATGTCAAGGGGATACTTTTCGTTCCCTCCGGAAGAATGGCCGCCCTGTACAGATATTGAATATTTTATGGACGAATCGTTTGGAACCTCTTCCCCTATCATAATAAGAGCTACCGGGTAACCTGTACCTTCCAGAATAGTGTTGGTTGCAAGAGTAGTAGAGACCGATACCAGAGA
>JBMCCK010000074.1:0-5417 GCA_048619255.1 Methanohalophilus sp.
GTATATAGGCATTGATAAGATCTGCTACCATACTCAGGAAATACAGAGCACCGAAGACCAGACAGAGCAGTATTCCCACATAGGTATAGGCAGATCCTTCAAAGGAGCCCTTTGAAAACTCAAAGGTTGCGACGAAGAATACCGCCCCGATAACCACAAGCACAAGACCACCTGCAAGCTCAGCCGGTAACATGCTGGAGGATAAAAAGGAAGCATGCAAAATACCCACTCCTTTAAATACCTGAACCAGGCCTGTGACCATATACAGTATACCCCACAACAGGGAAAAGAACTTCAACCTACTGTAATTTCTTTTCATCAAATACACCTCATTAAAGAATCATTTCCCCGACAAGGACTGTCACCAGTGCCAATATCCATGCCACTGCGGTCGAGTATGCCGCCTGGAAAAACATCCATTTCCATGAACCCGTTTCTTTCTTGATAACCGCAACAGCTCCTATGCAGGGAACATAGAGCAGAGTGAACACCATTAACCCCAGAGCTATTGCAGGTGTGAAACCCGGATCTGCCATGAGGGCTGAGGACAATGCTTCGCCCTCCCCGGTACCGTACAGGGTTCCCAGGGAACCTACTACAATTTCCTTTGCGACAAACCCGAAGACAAGTGCAACGGCTATCTTCCAGTCAAATCCAAGTGGGGATACTAGAGGCTCAATCAATTTCCCCAGCGAACCTATCAGACTGCCTGCACTGCCATATTCCGCTCCTTGTGGGAAATAGGCAAGCAACCAGATCAGCACAACTCCTCCGATAATTACTGTTCCGACCTTCCTGAGGTAAAGGTAGCCCTCATTCCACATATGCCGCAGGGAATCCTTCAGTGAAGGTTTGGTATATGGAGGAAGTTCCATTATAAAGGGAGATGGCTGGCCTTTGGCGATGAATGTCCTGAAGAGTTTGGCCGAAACAATAGCCACAAGTATCCCCAGTACATAAAGGCCGAAAATTACCGAACCTGCCTGCCTGCCGAAAAATGTTCCTGCAAGCAGGATGTAGACCGGCAACCTTGCGCCACAGGACATGAAAGGCGTAACCAGCATCGTGATTAACCTGTCCTTTTCGTCCTCCAGCGTACGGGTGGCCATAATAGCCGGAACAGAACAGCCAAAGCCCATGAGCATCGGAATGAAGGATTTACCCTGCAGTCCCATTGTATACATGAGTTTGTCCATAATGAATGCTGCACGCGCCATATAGCCACTGCTTTCAAGCAGGGCGATGACAAAGAACAGGATGAAAATATTGGGCACAAAGAGCAGGACAGCACCGACACCGGCAATGATTCCATCACCCAGAAGGGAAGCAAGCCAGACGGTTTCGATGTTAGAGGCAACCGCTGCTGCCAGCCACCCGAAGAACATATCAATCAGTTCCATGAAAGGAGTGGCAAAAGCAAAGGTCAGCTCGAACATGCCCCACATAAGTATCAGGAATATGGGAATTCCCAGATACTTGTTAGTGACTACTTTATCAACCATATCCGAGGGGGATACTTCTTCAGCACATGTTGCACAAACCTGAGGCATCAGAGTATTTATAAACTGATACCTCTTGTCAGCCATCTCGACTTCGTATTCCTCATTGTCGATATCTGACAGGAAATCCTGTACTTTTCCTTTAATGCTTTCTGAAGATAATTTTGTAATGACATCCTCATCACCTTCGAGCAATTTTACAGCTATCCAGCGAGGAGGGTAGTGTTTGAATATTTCCGGGTCACCTTTGATTATTTCCTCCAGTGCACATATCTTCTCTTCCACCATGCCACCATAACCGATCTCATGAGGCAGAGGTGCGTTCTGCTCTTTTTTTGTAACGATAGAATCAAGAAGTGTATCTATCCCTTTGCCTTCACCTGCCACAGTTTTGGTCGCGGAAACACCCAGTAGGCTTTCCAGCTTCTGAACATCAATAAAATCGCCGCGCATTTCAGCACGATCCGACATGTTCAGTGCAAGAATTAGATTGATACCCATTTCAAGTAATTGTGTCGTCAGATACAGATTCCTTTCAAGATTTGTGGAGTCAAGGACCTGCACAACAACATCGGGTTTTTCTTCAAGGATATAATCCCTGGCAACCACCTCATCTGCTGAATAGGCTGTCAAACTGTAAGTACCCGGGAGATCCACAATCTCCAGGACATGACCTTTGTGCTTTTTTGTACCTATTTTCTTTTCCACGGTCACTCCTGGCCAGTTACCTACCTTCTGGCGCGCTCCGGTAAGGGCATTGAAGATTGTGGTTTTCCCCACATTGGGATTGCCGGCCACTGCAACTTTTATATTTTCAATCAATCTGGGCAGCCCCCTCACATACAGGTTCAACCATGATCTTGGTAGCCATTCCCCTACCCAGAGCATAACGTGTACCGTTGACAGATACAAGGATGGAACCTTTCCTGCATCCCAGGGGTTGAATTATGGAATTCGGAGTCAAACCAAATTCTAGAAGCCTTCTTTTCAACCCCCTGCCGGCACACACCTCACAGATACGGCATGACTGTCCTGATGGAGACATTGCAAGAGGCATCTGTGATTTCATTGCATACCTCCCAGAACCTCAACAACAACCATCTTTGCCTCCTGTTTGCGCAGGGAAAGGTTGTAGCCTTTCAGTTTGAAATCTACCGGGTCACCCATCGGAGCCCTCTTGGTC
Source organism: Methanohalophilus sp. (assembly GCA_048619255.1). GTDB lineage: Archaea > Halobacteriota > Methanosarcinia > Methanosarcinales > Methanosarcinaceae > Methanohalophilus. The sequence continues at coordinate 2,683 of JBMCCK010000074.1, forward strand.
ACGCTAAGGCCAACACCCGGCACCATTCCCATTTCAAGCAGGCGCCTTCTGGAATGACCTTTACCTTTTACCTGGATTACACGGGCAGTCTGGCCCACATCCAATAGATCCAATGTTTTTTCAGCCATTTTTAAACACCTGAAGTTAGGCTTTCCTAATTTCTACATGTACTACAATTATGTAGAATATAAATTTTTGGGTCACCAAAAACAACAGGCCAATAAATATAAAAGCAGGAACTAAAACATAAAAAGTGTGAAAAACATGGATTGTTTATTCTGTAGAATCATAGACGGAGAAGTTGGCTCCCACAAAGTGTATGAAGATGAGCATGCGTATGCTTTTTTGGACATATATCCCACATCCAGAGGACATACCGTCGTCCTGCCAAAGGAACACATAACAAGTTTCCTGGAAATGGATGAAGAAAAGGCAGCAAAATTATTTGCTTCTGTCAACAGGATAGCCAAGCAGGTAATCAAAACTACAGAAGCCGCCGGTTCCAACATCGGGATTAACAATGGCTTGGTCGCCGGGCAAACTGTACCTCATGTCCATGTGCACATAATACCCCGTTATGAAAACGACGGTGGAGGATCAATGCATACCATTGTGGATTCCAACCCTGACAGGGAGGAACTCGAACAGCTCGCAGCCAGCATATATTCCAGATTCTGAAAAATAAGAGAAAAGGCAATAAACAAGCCCGACAATATATCCAATGATGCAATTTCCAACTTCATTGCTTAAGGAAGAAAGGGGCAGTACCTTACCCCTGATAGCAATATTGTTCCTACTGATTGGTTTTGTCCTCGGAATTAGCCTGACAACTGTGCTTTATGATGATGGAAGTCTGGAAAACACACTGATTAATGACTATGAGAGTGATGTTACCGGCACTATCAATAACAATGATAATGCGGGTGAAACCTACGAGGAACTCTACAAACTTGTTTTTGATTCAGTTGTCTCCGTTAGGACTGAAGGAGAAATCAACGAAGACGAATTTACAAGTGGTGGATCCGGATTTCTTTATGATACAGAAGGGCATATCATAACTAACCAGCATGTCGTGGAAAGTTCAGATTCCGTAGAAGTCTATTTCAGCAACGGGATTGCAATGGATGCTGAGGTCACGGGCACTGATGTATATTCTGACATTGCTGTATTAAAGGTCGATGAAATTCCTTCTGATGAAAACTGCCAACCCTATCCTCTGCCAATGGCCAACTCATCCACTATAAATCCTGCTCAGATGGTGATGGCAATTGGTACACCTTTCGGACTTGAAGGGAGCGTGACACATGGAATCGTCAGTGCCACGGGCAGGACAATGCCAACGACAAACGGATTTTCCATCCCCAATATGATACAGACCGATGCACCGTTAAACCCAGGGAATTCAGGAGGCCCGCTAATTGATCTTTCGGGTGAGGTGATCGGGGTCAACCGTGCACGTAGCGGGGATAATCTGGGTTTTGCCATTCCTTCAAACAAAGCCCGCCTGGTAGCCGATGCCATAATTGAGAAGGGTGAATATGAGCATTCCTGGATAGGCATACAGATGCTACCTGTAAGCCCCAAGGCAGCCGATTTCATGGACCTTAATGATGAGACAGCCAGAGGAGTGATGATCGTGGATGTTGTGGAGGATGGACCTGCCGAGGATGCCGGACTGGAAAGTGCAGAAGAGGCTAAGATCAATGATGAAATAATCTTCATCAACGGCGATATCATTGTAGGAGTAGACGGGGTTGAAGTCTTCAGCAGTGACCAGATCATAGCACATATAAGTGAAAAACAGCCCGGGGACAAAATCGAACTTGAGTATTACAGGGACGGGGATAAAATGACCACACAACTTGAACTTGGTGTGCGTCCTTAATTAATTGTTAGATAGCATCCGATGAAACTGGAAAAGAGGATAATTGATGGATATGCATTTTCATAAGCGAGAAATGCACATCCAAAAAAGGGAATAAACGGCTACTCAGCCATTGACCCTTTTCATGAGCCAGGCCATGTTCTGCCCGAGGTTTTGCATTGTCTGCATTCCTTCTTTATCAGATTCTACATCCCCTGGTGCAGCTCCCATTCCAATGTTCCAGTAACTTGAACCCGGTATTACCATCTGGGAGATCAGGAAAATGTGGTTGATGGAATCAAATGCATGGAGCGCGCCTGCTCTCCTGACAGCCACAACAGCTGCTGCGACCTTATGTTTGAAAAGTTCATCATTTGCTTTCCCGACAAAACCCGCCCTGTCAATCAGGGCTTTTGTTTCCGTAGTCAGATCGGCAAAGTATGTAGGGCTTGCAATAATGATCCCGTCGGCCTCGATCATCTTCCCGATACATTCATTGATAAGGTCACTGGATATGACACAACGACGGTCTTTGTTCTCAAAACACTTCATGCAGGCAGTACATCCCATAACAGGGATGCCTCCCAGCTGAATCATTTCGGTCTCAATTCCCTGCCTTTCAAGTTCTGAAAATACATTTCTGACGAGCTTTGCAGTGTTCCCGTTTTCCCTGGGACTCCCATTGAATGCTACAACCTTCATTTTAGTACCTCCATTTGTCTTTAGATAATATATTTCCAATAATTGCATTATTCGCCCACCTATATAACAACTATACTACTATTGACCCGGATCATTTAGATGATTACTGGAGAAGGAACTTTACTTTTTTCCATGTCGCAAAGAAAAAGAGTCATATATATGAAGGATT
>JBMCCK010000075.1:0-5403 GCA_048619255.1 Methanohalophilus sp.
TGCCAGACCCATAAAACCATATCTCAAAAGGCAGGGCACCAGTACTTTTTTTCGATCCAGCCGATCTACAAAATGACCAATTACAAGAGTGAAAATTGCGGTGGAGATGGTATAGACTGAAATGACAAGCCCTATCTCATGTGATGTTGTATTTAGAGGCACCACCATATCAGGCAAAACAGGAGCAAGAATTGCACCACCTGCCATGGCAAAAAAGGCAGTGATACAAAGCAGCAGGAGATGACTTTTCCCGAATTTCATAGTTCACACCAACCATCAGAAGCAATAGCCACAATTGCAAAACGGTTCTTCGCCTAAATAAATGAGGGGAACATCATGCAAAACATATGAATCAAAAATCAAAATAACAGGCAAGACTCTCAGCATCACCTGATTCAACCGGCAATTTTGGACATATTAGGAAAAACCAATTGCCTTTTGTAAAAATAAACTTACTACATTCATATGTGAATGATTATAGCATTTCGTCCCCTACAAGTTCCTTATCAATTTTATTAATAAGGAGACTCACTTTATCATACCACTGGTCAACACTTTCCTGAAGCATTCGTCTGACCTCTGCAGGATTCACGGCCACATATTCATAAAAGTAACCACCTACATCAATGGTATGGGTTTCCCTGTAAACAAGTCCACAGGAAATCAGGTTCTGGAGAGAACGATAAGCTGTACTGCGCTCACGACCCAGATGCTTCCCGAGTTTTTCGGCTGTCAGAGGGCCATTGGAAAGAAGTATTTTATAGGCCTTTAGGTCGAGGTCTTTTAAGCCCAGAATACACTTGGCAACATCATCACATTCACAATTCGCTTTCAGCATTTCCGAAATAGAACCCGTCATCTTAAAACTCACCTGAAGCCCTATAAACAAAGTTGCACAGATTGTACAAAACCATAATAATCAAATAGTTAATTATATATATAGTTTTTCAGCAACGGTAGCCCAGTGTCCCCAATAATACCAGAAAACGAAAGGTCCGATGAACCACTTGATACAGAACGATTAATCTATCATCCGGACATGATACGTGCCAATGAATGGGTGCTCAATGAATATGAGGCACCTAAACGCAAATTCTGCATATTCGTCCCCTGTTCTATGAGGAAACCCTACCATACGAGTCCCTCCCACAGGATGTATGACAGGATCATTTTTGATCTGCTTAAGCCCGAAGATGTCCATATAGTAGTTTTCGGAACCTGCGGAGTAACCCCACGGGAAATAGACACTGAATATCCCTTTACCGATTACAAATTCATGATGGGCAAATGCAATGTGGCAAAGATCAAGCGGGATTTTATCAGTATGGAAAGCAAAAGGATTGCAACATACCTCGAGAAGACCCGTGACAATTATGGTCACAGGATAGCCTACTGCACAGGAGACTTCAGAAAGGCGATGCTCAAGGGTCTCGAGAAGACGGATATTGAAGTAGATATCACACCCCGACAAAAAACAATGGAAGAGCACATCCGCCCCAACAAGAGATTCATTTACGGCAGCCTGAGCCAGAAAGGATATCTTCAGGACCTCTCCGATGCAATCACCGATAAATTGGGTATCGAAAAAAGAGTCGTGGGAATTGACCCCGAGTGTTCAGAAAACGATAATGACTGGTATCTTTTGTGAACAAGAACAAAGGTGCAAAGTCTATTGCTGCATCACATCAATAAAATATACGCAAAGAATAAATAAAAAGAGATGCTTGTACCACCAATACTGACTTGCTTATTTAAAAAATACATTATAAAAATATTGCAAATACAATAATGTATAATGTGGATACTGTGTATCCTTTAGAATTTAATGCACCCGTGAGCAAATCAAAAATATTTGCAGATATGATCCAGCAATCCACAGATGCCATAATATATACTACTCCTGATTTTGCCATCAATTTTGTAAACCGAACTGCAGAAGAGATGTTCGGATGGTCCTTGCCTGAAATAAAAGGAAAACCAATAACAATCCTCCATGAGCAAGAGATGACCTCACAACAGAAAAAAGAAATGTTTTCAAACCTCTATTCAGGAAAAACCCATAGTATTGAAGGTACCAGGAAACGTAAAGATGGGAGTACTTTCTACTGCCAAGTTAAAATATCACCTCTTTTTACAGAAAAATCCAGGATATACGGATACCTGGCAATAATAAGAGACATCACTGAAGAAAAACAGAATGAAGACAGTTTGATTAAAGAACTTGACCTTTTGACCGGCCTAATTGGTACTGCCAGAGTGATTGTGGCCGTTCTTGACAGACAGGGAAAAATAGTATATTGTAACCCCCATACGGAAAAAATCTCCGGCTACAAACTTAAAGAAATAAAGGGAGACGATTGGTTTTCCAGATTCATACCTGGAAGAGAGAACGAAAGGACCAGGTCCGTATTCAAAAAGGCGATTTCCGGCCATCCTACTGAAGGCAATGTCAACCCCATTGTTACAAAAGAAGGCAAGGAAATCATTGTCGAGTGGTATGACACAGCATTGAAAAACGATGATGGAGAAGTAACCGGCCTTCTTGCCATTGGAAATGACATTACACAGAGAGTCGAAGCTGAAGAAAAGTTAAAGAGGATATATGAAAACATGCCCGGTGGCATCCTGATGATTAGTAAGGATTACATCATAAAAGAAGTAAACTACCGTACATGTGAGATTACAGGCTATAAAAGGGAAGAACTCGTAGGACAACTATGTGACATCGTTTGCCCCAAGGGGTCCACCTCAAAAAAATGCCCCATATGGGAGGAAGGGCAGGAAGGATTCAGGGGAATGGACACCACTATAAAGTGCAAAAACGGAAGAACAAAACCTATATTGAAAAATGCACAGGAAATTACCATAAAAGGGGACACATACATTCTGGAACTGTTTCAGGATATCTCGCAACGCAAGAATGCCGAGGAAAATGCCATCGAAGCAAAAAAGGCTGCAGAACAGGCAAACCAGGCCAAAAGTGAATTTCTGGCAAACATGAGTCATGAACTGAGAACACCTTTGAATTCGGTTATTGGATTTTCCGATATCCTGTCAAAAGAAGTAAGAGGGAAACTCAATGACTCACAGAAGAAATATGTATCCAACATTACCAAAAGCGGCAATCATCTGCTAAACCTGATTAATGATATTCTCGATCTTTCGAAGATAGAAGCCGGACAAAAACAACTTGAATACAGTGGTTTTGACCTGCATGAAGCATTGGATGAAATCAGCATACTGACCAAACCACTCATATCCAAAAAGAATATAGACCTGCAAATAGATTTACCTCCTGAAGATATCAGGGTGTATGCTGACAGGAAAAAATTCAAACAAATTATGTATAACCTGTTGAGCAATGCATCCAAGTTCACTCCGGATAAAGGAACAATTACAATTGTTGCCAACCAAGAAAAGGACAAATTGAAAGTTGCGGTCTCTGACACCGGTATAGGCATACCTGAGGCGGACCAGACTAAAATATTCGAACCTTTCCAGCAGGCCAAATCGGCTGAATCCAGTAAATATAAGGGCACCGGACTCGGGCTTTCCCTTGTCAGGGAACTGGTGGAAATGCACGGCGGACAGGTCGAACTGAAAAGCGAGGTAGGGAAGGGAAGCACATTTACCTTTACAATCCCGGATAAACCGACTACGAATTAAAATTCGTGATGTATAAATTATAAATTGACGCCTACCACTTCATCCCAGGCTTTTTTGAGACTGATGTCAGTACCCCCATCCTCCATGAGAATGTCAAGCATCTTGTGTACAACATCTGAATTATGGACAAGCACACAATCCTCACAGCTCCAGACCCTGCTACCTGTAGTGCTATCTATCCATTTACCCCCTGTGCGCGTATCTTCGCATGGGTAGAAGGGACAGAAACAGAAAGTACAGTCCTGACCTTCGAAATGACAGGGATAGTACTCACAGGTATTGCGGCTTGAAGAACATCCGCAAGAAGCACCTTTGATGGTTTCCTTCAGTTTTTCCTCGGCATAATCCTTGCCGGATTCTGTAAGGACCTCACCAATGGTATGAATCAGTATATCCGTTTCTTCAGGAGGGCGGACGGCAAGCCGGATAAAATCTTTTTCCATCAGGGGGAAAGAACTGCAATCCCTTATAAGCACACCATGTCTTGCAAGTCTTTCTGTAAGTTCTACTGAATCCATAAGGAGCTCGGAGATATCCACAAGTATATAATTTACAGAACTTGAATGAGGATGAAAACCATAGATATCATTCAGCCTCTCTACAAGATAATCCCTGTATTCGGTTATCTTCTGGCGGGACACATCCAAGTATGGTGATTCCATACCACCCTCCATTCCCATTAGAGCACAGCCCACCTCTTCGGCAAGAGAGCCCATATTCCAGGGCAGACGGGCAGTATTCAATTTTTCAGCCATTGCCTCAGATGCAACGCCAAATCCCATACGTATACCCGGCAGTGCAAATGATTTGGTAAGTGACCTCATTACGAAAACATGATCATTAGAGATGGCAACATCAACAACACTATTTGATATATCGGATAGTTCAATAAAAGCTTCATCAACAAAAAGCAAGGTACCTGTTTCTGCACAAAGTCCTGCAAGTTGCAGGATATCTTTCCTTGCCAGCAATTTACCGGTAGGATTGTTGGGATTGCACACAAAAAGGATACGTGCCGATTCCAGAGCATCTTTGGAGATGGAAAGCAGGGATTCTACCGGATAATACACAATACTTGCCCCTGCCACCCTGCATTGCTGCTCATATTCAGCAAAGGTAGGCTGGGGAATCATTACCTCATCCCCTTCATTGAGAATACAACCGGCGACAAGCCTGATGATTTCCGATGAACCATTACCGGGGACAACATTTACAGCACCTGCACCCCCTCCTACAAAAGAGGCCGCTGCAGTTCTATATTCAAGATAGCGATTATCAGGATATTGCCCCATTCTTTCAAAGGAAGTGGCAAACAGATCCTGCAGGTCCATACCCCATTCAGGATTATCAAAGGGGCTGCCCAGAGGATTCAAACTGGCACTAAAATCCACTATATCGGACAGGGGTATGGAATATTGTTGTGAAGTCTTCCGGATAAGTCCGCCATGGGTTGAAGGAATTAACTCAAGTATATTTTCTTTGAAGGGGAGCATATGATTATCATCTGCCGGCTTTAATTGGTGTTTTTCAAGATGCATGAAGTTATATAAAGCAATTTTTAGCAGCGAACTTATTATTAATATAATTTATGATAGGAAACTGTTGAGATTATCAAATTAGGTCATAATTCCTCCCATTCTAATTTGATGGTGTTCAGTCACACATAATTTGCAAATGAATTGGTTTGTTTGACCTTATTTTGCAAATTCGCAGTTACAAGTAATTGATATGCCACAA
>JBMCCK010000076.1:0-5359 GCA_048619255.1 Methanohalophilus sp.
CCGGAAAATATTGTAAGTTTCCCTGAAAAATTAAATATAAAAAATCGCTCCCTCCTGATCCGGAAGGCTGCAGAATTGTGTAAAAACGGTATAACCACGGTCATCTTTACGGGTATCGACAATCATGTGACCTTTGTGCATGAACCCGACTCTTCAGAAATCCTGGAAGTTGAAATCCTGGATATCGCTCCCCCTTACCCTTCCTGGCTGACCGATGTGGTACGCCGGCTGGAATCTTCGGGTATATTCGGCGATCTCACAATAACTTTCAGGGAAAACACGATCGACCTGACCCGCTTCAGCGGTCCTGATACGGTTTTTCCCTGCTCTTCCTCGGGCCTTGAAGGTAAATGCCTGGATAATGATATAATCGAAAAACCCGGCTCTTTACTTGTGGGGTGTGAAATATCCCGCGCTCTTTTTGAATCCCGTTTCCCGGGTCTGGAATATGAGTTTGTCAGTCTCTGCCCCTTCACCAGTGATATCGTCAAACCCTCTGGGCCCTTTATCGCCCGTTGCTGTCGGGCCGAAAATGCCGGTCAGGTTACCATCAACGGTTTTCCTGGGGCAACCGTGCACTGGGGCGCTGCAGAGTTTGATGTGGCCAACATGATCAGGGAACTTGTGGACAGGATCAGGAAGGATTGTGCATGAAACTGGCTGTGATTGAAGGCGATGGTGTGGGCAAAGAGGTAATACCTGCTGCATTGCGGGTACTGGATTGTTTCGACCTGCCGCTTGAAAAAATCCCTCTGGAAATGGGTTACTGCAAATGGGAAAAGACCGGTCAGGCAATCACGGATGCAGATCTCGCAATCCTGGAAAACTGTGACTGTATCCTGTTCGGAGCGGTTACAACTCCGACAGATCTCAATTACAAGAGTGTGCTGCTGACCATCCGCAGGGAACTGGACCTCTATGCCAATATCCGCCCTCTCAAACCCATAAAAGGAATAAAAGGTGCCACAGGCAATTCGAATTTTGATATCCTGGTGGTGCGGGAAAACACTGAAGGATTGTATTCCTCCATGGAGGAAGTGGGAGTTGACACAGCCTGGAGCAAACGCATAATCACCCGCAGGGCTTCTGAGCGTATCTCAAAGGTCGCCTGTGAGTATGCCGCCAAACGCCACAATCATCTCACCATTGTCCACAAATCCAATGTAATCAAAGCGGATTCCCTGTTCCTCAATACCTGCAGGGAGGTTGCGGCATCTCACAACGTAACATATGATGACATGCTGGTAGACGCCATGGCGTATGATATGGTGCGCTTTCCCAAAAAATATGATGTTGTGGTGGCTCCCAATCTCTACGGGGATGTCCTCAGCGATCTGGGCGGGGCGCTTGTGGGCAGTCTGGGTTTGCTGCCAAGTGCCAACATTGGAGACAAACAGGCCTTTTTTGAACCGGTACACGGCAGTGCTCCCGATATTGCCGGCAGGGGTATAGCCAATCCGATTGCAGCCGTACTTTCAGTGGCCATGCTGCTGGACTGGCTGGAAAAACCCGCAGAGGCGCAAATTGTCAGGGGTGCTGTTGAGTCCACAGTTTCCAGAGGAGTGAAGACTCCTGATCTGGGGGGTAAATCTACGACCCGTCAGGTTGAAGAGTCGATTATTTCCTGCATTATGCGGGCACTCTGACTTATTCTCACGCCTGAGCTTTTTCTATTAACTGTAAACGGTCTTCACTTCACGTTTTGCTATAGATTTTCTTCTTAATCGGATGTCTATTTTTGATGGATGAAATCTGCCCGATATCTTCTATGGTGATAATTATCATTATGATACAAAACATTTATAATATATTAATCAATATGCACTTATAACACCTATTTTAGGGGTGAGCACAACATGCCAAGAAATATCAAAAATAATGATAAAGCGTTTACAGGGCTTGAAGCAGCAATAGTCCTGATTGCCTTTGTAGTCGTGGCAGCTGTTTTCAGTTATGTCATGCTCGGGGCGGGTTTCTATACAACCCAGAAGAGCCAGGAAGTCGTACACACAGGTGTAGAGCAGGCAAGTAGCAGTCTCGCACCGTCAGGTGATGTTTCTGTAGCAGCAGGAGACAATGGAGTAGACAATGTTACATTCTATGTAACCAATACTGCTGGAGGAGCCCCTGTAGATCTTAATAAAACAGTAGTTACCTATACAGATGGAGACACGTTCAACACATCTGGAGTAGGAGAGGTATGGCACTATCATGGAGATGGTGTGATTAATGTTGGAGATTCCAAAAACCTCGTAGAGGCGGGTGAGAAATATAAAATTACCGTTAACACCTCAGAATTTACTCCTAATAAACCAGATGTAAATGATAAAATAAAGATTGAAGTAAAACCCCCCGAAGGCGCTGTACTGGTAATTGAAAGAACAATGCCTCCCGCTCTTTCTGATGGTAAGTATTACACAGTATACTGAGGTGATTGATAATGTTTAATAAATTTAACAACAATGATAAAGCATTTACTGGACTTGAAGCAGCCATAGTCCTTATTGCCTTTGTGGTTGTGGCAGCTGTTTTCAGTTATGTCATGCTCGGAGCGGGTTTCTATACAACCCAGAAGAGCCAGGAAGTCGTACACACAGGTGTGGAGCAGGCAAGTAGCAGTGTTGAGTTGACTGGAGATCTTGTCGCAGCAGGAAATGAGTCTGATGAAGTTGCTAATGTAACTTTGTTCTTGCAGCTTACTGCAGGTGGTAGTGCTGTAGATCTGGATAACACTTTGATTGTTCTAACAACACCTGATAATGCGGCAATTGATTTGACCAATAATTCAACGACTAGTGATGGTAATTTCGAAATAGTAAAGGAACACAATGGTGATGGTGATTCCCTCCTTGAAAGCTCTGAAAAAGCTGAACTCAACATACCTGTTTCTGAATTAGATGATGTAAGTATAGGGCCCAATGCCCCTTTCAAGCTAGAAATCAAACCTCCTGAGGGAGCATCATATAGTATTGAAAGAAAGGCACCACCTACAATCAGCAACTACATGACACTCTACTGATCAGAGTGTCCCTCTTTTATTTTTTATGAGGCAAAAGAATATATTGTTTGATAATAGATGTCATTCAAATTTATATAATATTATATAATCATAGGTGAAACAAATGGGTGATTCAGAAGGTTTTGACCAGTCAATGATCGATGATCTGGTCGCAAGTGCCGAATCGGATACTCCTGAATCCAGGATTGAGAATCTGGAGGCCGAGGTCAATGAAATAAAGGGTTCAGTCAAAGCTCTGCTTATGGATATTCGGGAAACCATGAGTGTACTTGAAAATCCATTCCAGGATATACAGGCAATCGCCAATATTACAGCACAGGACATCGCTTCGACTCCTGCACAACCCGAAGAAGATCTTTCTGAAGAACCAGAACCCCCTTCTCAGGTTGAACCCGATCCTGTTGAGCAAAACATACAACCCGATCTTTTTGAAAATAATACTCCTTTACAAAAACCAAAACCCGGAGAACTTCCGGATTTTAAACTCGTTGATCCTCTCTCCTTCTACAAGACCATTGTCTGGGGAAGGGAGATGGTTGAAAAATACGATTACGAAACCATACAGGAACTGGTGGAGATCTTCTCTCTGCTGGGTTACATCCCGGATGATATCAAAGAGATTGTACTTAAAATTATGAGTATCCTTTATGAAGACAATGATCTTGAAAATGCGGTAACGGATCTGTACAGGCTTTACCACATCCTCAATCCTGAAGACAAAACTCTTGATTCCAAGGTCCTGGATTATGTGCTCAATGAAAGTAATACGGTGAATAATCCATGGCAAGGGAAGTGATAGCCACATCGCTGCTTATAATTGCAAGCGTGATTGCAGTTGTGGCATTAATCAATGCTATACTGCCATCTATAAGTGGTTTATCACATTCCTATACAACCGTTGCCCAGGATATGGAAAATCAGGTCAAGACGGACGTGGATATTATTTTCATCACAACCCAAGATAACAATGTATCCATGTGGCTGAAGAACGTGGGATACAATCAAATCTCTCTTTCCTCTGTCAAATTCAGTGATATATTCATCTCATCATCTTCAAATAACTGGTATCCTGGCTATAACAGCACGTCCAATCCCACGTGGAACTACACAATGGAAAATGGTAACGGGGATATCTGGGACAGCGGTGAGACTATCAAAATTACCGTAGGATTGGATGACCTGCCGTCTGACACGTACAGAGTGAAATTCATCCTGTACAACGGTGTATCTGCAACAGACATATTCTCTAAGGGATAACATGGGTCTTGACACTGTAGTAGTAGCGTTCTTTGTAATCACCGCCATGCTGGTGGTGGCAAACACCTTTGTAATGGGTGCAAATGAGCTGGTTGACTCGGCTTATGAGAGCTACGATACAATGCATACGTCAACCATGGATAAATTAGAAACAGAGATTATTATCCAGTCCGTCTGGTACAATTCCAGCGGAAATGAACATTTGCACTTTACTGTTGAAAATACAGGGGATACCAAACTATACGATTTTGATATGTGGGATGTCATAGTGGTCAATAACGAAAATGCAGAGTACATTGATAATTCACAATGGATCTATACTGTAAACGACAGTCAGCTCAATCCCGGTATTCTGGATCCCCGGGAGGATATGGATATTGAAATATTGAAAACGTATGACACAGGGGATGAAATTACATTGAAAATATCCACGCCCAACGGTGTCACAAGTTCTGCAGAATATACAATTGGTGGTTGATATGGAAGAGGAAGAAGACAAATCACAAATTCTTTCAAGCGGCAATGATGAGATAGATAAAAAACTCGGAGAAGGCATACCTCTGGGTTCTCTTGTATTGATTGAAGGAGAAAACGACACCGGTAAAAGCGTCCTGTGTCAGCAGCTTGTATATGGTGGCCTTAATCAGCTGCACAGAATGGCCTATTATTCAACTGAGAACACCATGAAAAGCCTGCTTAACCAGATGGATAGTTTAAGTCTTGATGTATCGGATTTTTACAGCTGGGGTTATCTGAGAATTTTTCCCGTGCATCTGGAAGGAGTTGAATGGACTTCTGAGGAAATGAAAGGTACACTCAATATGATGGCAGATCACATCAAGCACATCCGGGAAAAAGTTATCATTGTGGATTCTCTGACCATGTTTACCACATATTCCGGTGAGGACAGTATCCTGGGTTTCCTTACCCGTCTGAAGAATTTCTGTGACAGGGGGTTTACTATCTTTATCACCTTGCACCAGCATGCATTCAAGGAAGACACCCTGGTGCGTATAAGGTCTGCCTGTGATTGCCACCTTTTCTTACGAAAAGAGCAACTCACCGATCGCTACATAAGCGTGA
>JBMCCK010000077.1:0-5341 GCA_048619255.1 Methanohalophilus sp.
TGCAAGGGTGAATATGGCACCTCCCTGTACTGTACCAAGGCCGTTTTTGTGCTTGTCTTCTATTTTCATGGAAGCTTTTGCATATCCTTTTGAAACTTCCAGCAACTCTATTCCGATATGCCGGGCAAACAGGTCCTTTTTTAGCAATTCTTCTGCTTCTTTCATACAGCAACATCCTTTTGGTTAGATAAAAAGTTGTTTATCAGTACTTCTCATGATTTAAATATTCAAATTTCAATAATCTGAATGAAAGAATGAATACAATGTAAATTATCAAAGCTGTAACAAAAAATGCCTTTGCCTGGAATATTTCATAAATAATTCCTCCCACAATAAGTCCTATTATTGCTGCCATGCTGGAAAAACTGCTGGCAAATCCCTGTACAGAACCCTGATACTGTACACCTGCAAGCTTTGAAATTATAGAGAGGATGGAAGGCCACATTATGCCGTTTCCAAAAGCAAAGAAAACGGCTGCTATGTAGGTTAATACGAAATTACCTGATGTAAGTAACAAAAAATTGGTTCCAAGCAACATACTCCCGGCAATCACTAACTGACTATCCCGGAATCGTTTTGAGGCGCGGGCCAGTACAGGGCCCTGTACAATCACCATTATGATGCTCAAAAATGAAAAATATATTCCCATATCGCTGACCGACCATTTGAGTACTTCTATGGCATGGATGGGGAATGATGTATAAAATATGTTAAAACCCAAGAATATGAAGAAGTAAAGGATTAAAATAAAGGGTATATTTTGAATTCGCATTACGTGTTTTAATTTTATTTTATTTTGCTGCCGGGATATACAATGGGTTGTTGCAGGGATAAAAAGGCCAATTATTATTGTGCCTGCAATAGATATAACTATAGTTGCAATTACAGGTATCATTTCCCCGTAGGTGGTCATGCTTAAAACACCTGCCAATGCAGGTCCGATTATGAAACCGAGATTTGAGGCAATGGACATTTTCCCGAAATTTTTGTTCCTGTCTTTTTCTTGGGTTATATCGGCAAGATATGCATTTGCAACAGCTACATTGCCTCCAGTGATGCCGTCAAGTGATCTGGCAATGAACAGGATAATCAGGGGAAGTGTCAGGATGAAACTACCTGTTATTGCTGAATCCACTCTGATTAGTTCATCTAGGGGTAGGAAAAAAGCGCATAGAAATATTATCCAGGAGAGGAGGGTTCCTACCTGGCTTACCAGAAGGATCTTTTTTCTGCCATGTATGTCGGACCAGCGTCCCAGGATAGGGCCCCCAACCAATTGAAAGGCAGGATACATGGAATTAATTAGACCATAGATGATACCATTCCCTCCAAATCTTTCCACAAGGAAAACAAGGAACGGGATAACGATGGCAAAACTCAGGGAGCCTATGAAATTAACTGTTATTATCGGAAGCATAGAATGCTTTGGATCGTTGCAGCCGTTATTTTTCATCCATTATGCATTAAAGGTTTTATCTAATAACTTTTGATGAATTCGGCATACTTCCCACAAGGCTTCAATTGAGTTATGTTTATAATTGAATCTGGATTGTAGTAGTTTCCATTTTGGTGTTGTCTGGAATTATAGATTGTCATATAAGGGTTCCAGTACTGCAGATATACAGTAAAATAAAAAAAGTTGATGCGGACCCGGTGGGATTTGAACCCACGACCACCGGGTTAGAAGCCCGGTGCTATATCCTGGCTAAGCCACGGGCCCAGGATAGTGAAGCGACATGAAATAGGATTTGGTGCATAAAAGCCTTTTGTCAACTGTTGGATATGAGTTTGCAAATATTCATATATATTATGATTACATTTGTCCACCTTAATACTGATAAGTCATATTAAGAGGGCTGAAAATGAGTGAAGTTCTGGTTTATTACAACGGTGATTATGTCCCCAAATCCGAAGCAAGCACTTCTGTCTATGACCATGGTTTCCTCTATGGAGACGGTGTCTTTGAAGGGATAAGGGCATACAATGGCAGGGTATTCAAGCTAAAAGAGCACGTCGATCGTTTATTTGATTCTGCAAAGGCCATCGCAATGGAAATTCCCATCAGCAGGGAAGAGATGAGTCAGGCAATCCTGGAAACCCTGAGGAAAAACGATCTCAGTGATGCATACATAAGGCCAATAGTGTCCCGTGGTGTGGGGGACCTCGGTCTTGACCCCCGCAAATGCAAAACTCCCAATATATTCATCATTACCCAGGAATGGGGGGCAATGTACGGGGATCTTTATGAAGTTGGTTTGAAAGCAGTCATGGTCGCAACCCGGCGCAATGCTCCCGATGCCCTTTCTCCGAATATCAAATCTCTGAATTACCTGAATAATATCCTGGCCAAGATCGAGGCCAATGCCAAGGGTGGTGACGAAGCGATTTTCCTGGACGGCAATGGATATATCTGTGAAGGTTCCGGGGATAATATATTCATAATAAAGAATGGCAAAATCTATACTCCGCCGACGATTTCCAATCTGAAGGGTATTACCCGTGCAACAGCTATTGAGTTACTTGTGGAAAGGAGTTATGAAGTATTTGAGGAAAATGTAGGCCTTTTTGACTTATTCACAGCAGACGAGGTTTTTGTAACCGGTACGGCTGCAGAAGCCGCCCCCATTACACAGGTTGACGGAAGGCTTATCGGAGACGGAAAACCCGGACCCATTACCGGAGAAATGGTAAAGGCTTTCGAGGAGATTACAGGTACTACCGGTACTCCGATCTACGAATAAGTGTTGAAGGTTGTACAAGGGAAGATGCGCAAAATACTCAGGGATCTAACATCGCTGGATGAAGCCAGGCAAATCCTGGACTCTCTGCCCGTAAATTGCGGAGTGGAACATGTTTCACTTGAACGTGCCGATGGTCGCATACTTGCAGAAAAAATAGTATCTGCCATCAATGTTCCACCCTTTGCCAAAGCACTGAAGGATGGTTATGCTATCCGTGCCAGAGATGTACCTGCGCCGGGTACATGCCTGTTGCTGAAAAGTTATGTCCCTGCCGGCAGAGGGGATGTCCTATCCCTTGGGAAAGATGAAGCTGTGGAAATTTCCACCGGGGCCCCGATTCCACAGGAAAGTGATTCTGTTGTCATGGTTGAAGATACCACTCTTGAAGAAGGGAAAGTGTGTATTCACAGTAATATCCGGCAAGGCCAGCACATACTTGCTGCAGGCACTGATATTTCCAGCGGTGAGACCGTTCTTGAAGCAGGGCAAATGTTGTCTCCCGCAAAGATTGGTATCCTTGCGGCGCTGGGTATCAATGATACAATTGTGAAAAAACTGAAAGTGGGCATTATATCTACCGGGAATGAATTGACCGAACCCGGCAATCCTCTAGGTCCGGGCAGGATATATGATGCCAATTCCTATACACTGTCAGCTGCAATCAGACGTTTGTCGGCAACTCCTGTGGCCTATGGTATAGTTGGGGATGATCCTGAAAAAGCCCGTTCTCTCCTTTTAGAGGCAGTTTCTGAATGTGACGTCGTATTGACAACCGGCAGCACATCGGCAGGTTCGGATGATTTCATGTACCGGTTAATGGAAGAAGAAGGACAAATCCTGATGCATGGATTAAAGTTCAAACCCGGCAAACCAGTAATTATTGGATCAGTCAGGAATATTCCTGTAATTGGATTGCCCGGTAACCCCACAGCATCCCTGATGGTATTCAATGAGATTGTTTCCTCTCTTGTAAGAAAGGGGCTGGGTATTTCTGCTCCTGAAAGACAACGGATGAAAGCAACTCTCATGGATGACGTGTATTCTGATAACAGGCTGGAATATCATTGTGTGGAAGTAGTTGATGGCCGTGCC
Organism: Methanohalophilus sp.; assembly: GCA_048619255.1. GTDB lineage: Archaea > Halobacteriota > Methanosarcinia > Methanosarcinales > Methanosarcinaceae > Methanohalophilus. Next base: position 3,834 of record JBMCCK010000077.1, read on the forward strand.
TATTCGGTGGATAAAACCTCTGCTTCAATAACAACACTGGCAAAGGCCGATGGTTTCATTGTAATCGAACCACAAATCGCGTTTGTGAAAGCCGGGAATGAGATTGAAGTCATTTTCTTTGAGAATTGATCTGGTTTCATTGACCTTTTTTAGAAACTTATTTATGTGTAAATGCATCAATGCACCGTTATGTCTGCCCGAACATATCGTCTGGAATATAAGGTGATTGAATGGAACGAAATAATCAGGTAATACTTCTGGTAGCAATAATAGCAGTCGTAGCTATGATGGGTGCATATCTGGTCAATTCCACTGCATCATCCGCGCAGGAATCAAACAGGGAGCAAATTACGGTATCTGCGGCTGCCAGTTTGACGGAAAGTTACCGCGAGATGGTAAAACAATTTGAGGCTGATAACCCTGATATTGATGTTAATCTCAATCTTGCAAGTTCCGGTTCCCTGAGGATGCAGATTGAAGGGGGAGCACCGATTGATGTTTTTGCTTCAGCCTCCCGGGAAGACATGGATATCCTGGATACGAAGGATATGATAGATGCTGATTCAAGACAGGATTTTGCCCACAATTGTCTTGTTATGATAGCTCCCGCAGGTACAGACCAGATCGAAAATATTGAGGATCTGGATTCTGCGGAAATTACAAAGATCGTCCTGGGTAATCCCGAAAATGCGCCCGCAGGACGTTATGCAAAACAGGGGCTTGAAGAGGCAGGGTTCTGGAAGGCTATTGAAGGCAAGACCGTATTTGCGGAAAATGTGAAACAGGTCCTTGTGTATGTGGAACGCGGGGAGGTGGATGCAGGATTTGTATATATGACCGATGCACAAAGTTCTGAGGGTGATAATATAAGGATTGTAGGAGAGGTGCCGGTAGATGCCGATATTAGTTATCCGGTGGCAATACTGGCAGATTCTGAGGACAAGAAAGCATCCCGGAAATTCATTGATTTTGTAACAGGTCCAGAAGGCAAAAGTATCCTAGAAGAATATGGATTTAAGGTAGAGTGAGATTTGTGCTTGAGCAGGCTATTTATCCTCTGTATATAACACTGAAGATAGCTACTATCTCAACGGTACTTGTGGTTCTGGTGGGCCTGCTCATTTCATATCTGCTGGCACGCCGTGATTTTACGGGCAAAAACCTTGTAGACATTCTGGTGACCCTGCCTCTTGTATTGCCTCCCACGGTAACCGGGTACCTGCTTGTTATATTGCTCGGGAAGAATGGTTTGCTGGGTCAACCGCTTTTTGAAATGACGGAAATTGGTATTCTTTTCACATGGCAGGCAGCCGTGGTCGCTGCTTTTGTGGTATCCCTGCCATTGATGGTTAAAACCACATCCGCTGCGATAGGAAGTGTGGATCGGGAACTGGAATATGTGGCTTATACGCTGGGTCACAGCGAACTGGAAACTGCCCTTTTTGTGACCCTGCCCCTGGCAAAGAAAGGAATTATGGCAGGGCTGGTGTTGAGTTTTGCAAGGGCTG
>JBMCCK010000078.1:0-5323 GCA_048619255.1 Methanohalophilus sp.
ATCACATCTTCCTTGATCTGGCTCTTGTTGGCACGGGTATCGACAACAAACTGAAGTTTGTTATCCTCCATATGCGTCATAGCTTTTTCGGTGATGAACGGGAATTTAATAGCGCTCATATGAACATGTCCTCCAGACTGGATATTGCGGATTCTGTCCATACCGTCAGTCGTCCTGCCTTTGCACCGGGTGCAAGTAATTCAGTATAAAGTGAATCTACTGTTGTAACATCCACACCTGGCAAATTACGTGCCGAGCGGAATATTGGACTTTCTGAACCGGCAACGATCAGAACACTTTTCTTGTTTTTGTATTTTCTTCCTCTCATCTTGCCCTTACCGGCCCTGATGGAACGGCTGTTTTTGGCACGCAGGACATCATCATAAGCACCTGCTGCTTCGAGGAATTTAATAACTTCTGCTGTTTTCTCAACATCCTGCAGAGCATCTTCTGCTACAAGAGGCAGGGTAGCTTCACATACATGACCTCGTCCTTTCACGAGTTCTGCATTAATTGTAGCTGCTATTGCAGAGCGAACTGCAAGACGTTTCTCTTTTTTGTTAACCTTCTCTGTCCTGTCAGCTTCAGGTTTTGGTGGATGGGTACGCCTTCCGCCTACTGCCTGGGGAACTCTTGCAACCCGGCTTCCGTTGACAAGCCTTGGGATCTGAGCAACACCTCTCCCAGAACCCCAGGAGACTGCAGAAGTTTCCATTCCGGCATACATCTTGGGACCATAGGGCTGGTACCTTTTAGACTGGGAAGAAAGCACGGTCCTTTTGATAAGATCCGGCCTGTAAATCTCTTCGAAAACATCGGGCAAGGTTATTTCACCTTTGGAATTACCTGAAATATCAAGAATATTTGCTGTGACCATTTATCTCACCCCTGCCTGGACTGTGTATTTATATGCATAAGCTGAGGTTCTCCCACAGCAGATGTCTTTGGCCTGGTTGGTTCCCTGAGCCTGATAAGTCTCTTGGATGGACCGGGTACAGTACCTTTTACAAGGATATAATCTCCACCGACAAGGCCGTAGTTCACAAATCCTCCTGCAGGATTTACTTCATCAACATCAGAAGATACTTTCAGGATACGTTTGTTATACTCGGTACGCTGATGGTAACCAGCCTGGCCCATTTGTGGAACTCTCCAGCTTACATGTGGTGGATTCCATGGCCCAAGAGTACCTACCTGACGCAAACTGCTCTGGCGAGAGTGTTTGTTCTTTGCCAGCTGGATACCCCATCTTTTCACAGGCCCTTCAGTACCGTAGCCTCTTGTGATAGCGGCCACATCGATAATATTGCCTTCCGAGAAAATATCAGAGATTCCAACCTTGCTTCCAAGTATGTACTTTGCATACTCAAACTTGGCTTTTACATCGGACCCGCTAATTGCAGTTTCCATAATATCCGCTTTCTTCTTTGGAATCCCATTTACTGAAGACGGGATTGTATATGTGATCACACGAATCTCGGAAACTTTCCCTTCTTCCACAATGGAAGCCATATTTTCAAGTGATTTTTCCGTGTCGTAATTTTTGGGAGTCTTTATCCTGCGTCCAATGTCGCCATCCAGATTTGCTGACCATGCCTCTGAAATTGTTTTTTCTCCATAAGGAGTGTCCTTATAGGCACGTATTGCTGCAATACCAATCTGCGGTGTTTCGATAACAGTAACAGGTACGGCAATCTCAGCGCCTTCAGTCAAACTGTTTTTGGCGTCGTCAATCATAATTACATGAGTCATTCCGACCTTGTAACCTGCAAATCCCTGCAATTTTGGCTCACCCTCAGCCTCAGGCCATGACCTGAACCTTGGGATGTGGCTCTTTGCTCTTTTGCGTGGACTGAACGCTAGAGAACCTCGCCTTGGTCTGTGTATTGTTTGCACTTGTATTCTCCTTGAATTTTTTTTATGTTCAATCGCTTACGCAGGTTGAATTAACAAAAAAGTGTGTTGGGCTACCTATCAAGGTTTGAGCTCAACATGGATATTCTACGTTATGCGGATAGGAGCAGCAATACTGCAACATCATCACAAAAAGATTTACACATCTACCATCCACACATACACAACGCGCATGTATGGGGGCTTTCATTGAATTGGCCCACTGATGATCTATGTTAAATCCTACATTTCCACACTTTTTGCCTACCTGCGAAGTATGTACCATCTACATACTATATTCTCAGCTTGGGCTGTATGATGTTATATTAGATATATAAATGCTTTGGGCCAAAAACAGTCATACAGGAAACAACACCTTTAAAAACATCAATAAACCATTGAGATGCAATGAAAAACAAAGACAAATTCACCAAACCGATAAGTTCTGACCATGATGGATTGCGCTTTGCTACTCCCGAAATTGTAGCAAAGTACAGGGCAAAGAGACTTAAATGTGATGTTCTGGCAGATATAAGTTGTGGTATCGGCGGACAGACCATTTTCTTTGCAAAGGAGTGCAAAAAAGTCTATGCCATAGAAATAGACCCTGTAAAGATAGAACATGCCAAAATGAATTGCCAGTTATATGGAGTGGACAATGTCGAATTTATCTGTGGTGACGCCCTTGACCCCGAAATAATACATAAACTTCCTGAACTCGATGTCGTGTTTTCTGATCCTGCAAGGCCTCCAAAAGAGGATAGGCGTTTAATTTCCAGCATTACACCACCCATAGAAGATATGATTAATGCTTATTCATCTCGGACAAAAGGATTCACCTTTGAAGTACCTCCTCAGCTGACTCCTGAAAGGATTCCTTTTGATTGTGAAATGGAATACATATCCCTTAATGGCAAAATCAATCGTCTTACATTATATTTCAACCATCTCAAAAGATGCAATCGATCCGCCATCACACTGCCTTCCGAGGAATCATTGTGTGGCAGCGGGATAGGAGAAATCCATGAATCAGAAATAATGAAAAAATTTGCATATGAACCAGAACCATCTGTTGTGAAAGCAGATCTTCTGCCCGAACTTGCAGAAAAAATGAACAAGAGAGATAATAAGACATATTTATTCCGAATTGATTCGAAAAGGGCATTAATGACATCTGATGAAAAATTGAAGTCGCCTTTGCTTAAAAATCAGTATGTTGTGCTGGCAGAGACAAAGGTATCTGTTGAAGATATCAATAGTAAACTTAAAGAATTAAATGCCAAAAATGCATTAATAAGAGGAAAAATTGACCCTGACAATTACTGGAATTTCCGTAATCGCATAGAAGCCGGATTAAATGGCGATAAAGCAATTCATCTCTATATTACTGACGATTCTGCAATTATCTGCCAGCCACTTGTTGAAAAAGATTAATCTAGAAAACTGCAAACACGTTCTACGAGTTCATCATTGTCAAAAGGTTTGGTAATATAATCCTCAGCTTTGAGAATATCCAATCCCATCATTTTGTCAAAATCATTATTCCTGGCAGTCAGAAGAACAACTGGCAAATGTTCGTACTTTTCTTTAATACGATGGAAAACTTCCCACCCATCCATATCCGGCATTATAATGTCAAGAAGGACAAGGTCCGGCAGGAAAGATTCAAGCATCAAAAGACATTCTTCTCCGCTGGAAGCACATGATGTAGAAACATCATTCAATTCCAACAAACTTTGAAGAAGGTTACGTAAATGAACTTCGTCGTCCACTACAAGTACTTTCTTCCCAAAACAATTCACCAAGGGCACCACCAAAAATAAATTAATTATAAGGATTAATCAATTTTAATATCCACTTTCCCGGCTTCTTCCATAACAGAAAATATTATCTCGAGGACACCATTATTGAAAGTTGCTTTTGCACTATTAGGATCTACTTTTAGAGGCATTTCGAGGGTTTCGGAATATGTATAATATTTATTGGAAGCATTGACCTCCAGGAACTGATCTGTTGCACAGACAGAAATATCATCCCTGGACACACCCGAAATTTCTGCGGTAACATACACTTCCCCGTCTATTTCAAGAACATCTATCAAGGGCTTTTTCTCATCTATGGATATGGGACCATCTAAAGGATCAATTTCTTCTTCAAAATCATTATAATCAGAGGGGATGTTGCCAAATTCCCTGATCTCAGGATCCTCATTAGCACGTTGTGTAATAGAAAAACCATAAATGAAAGGCTCATCAGAGAATTCTTCTATACCTACTCCGAATCTCTGCATCATCTGTTCGATCATATCAGTAATGTCACTGAAAGAATCATCACTACCAGACGGATTGTTTCCTTTCTTTTTATCTGCCATATTGACCCGTTCCATAAATAAATACTTGTCACTTAGATATATTTGGCCATAAAGCCGCACATGAGCAAGGATTACTTACCCTTGCATTTATCGGCAGAAAGTAAATCAGATTTATAATATAATTCAGAAGAGCGTCGGGACAACCCATAATCCCTGTTGCATTTCACCTCATCGTCCATGTCATCCATCTTATGGGACAGAGAAGAAAGGTCTTCGTGCAACTTTTTAGTTTTTTCTACCATATTCCTGAATTCTGCAATGTCGAGGGTTTTTGGCATCGAATCACCACTCTTCAAGCTTTAACTCCACCATTATCATATAAATACTATTTCGTTTCATGTATTAATAATAAACGCAGGAAATAGTAATCATTTCTTTTTCTGTGACTCAAGATAATAGTATTCGAACAGGTCATGCCCCCAAATCACAGCTTCTTCATTTGTACTAATAAGTTTATTGTGATCATATATTCCCTTCTTGTTAAGGAGGGACAACAGGAAAAAACTGTCCGCACAGACCATACTAACTACCGGCAAATCACCCTTGTGGATATATATATTGACGTCATCCATTCCGAAAAAAACTTTTGCTTCTTCCCCATGATCTTCAACAATGCGTTTGTAGACAGCTTTAGTAAAAATCAGGTTTATATCCACACCTTTTTTAGCCAGTCCTATAAAATGCTTGACATAATAAGGATGGAAATAAGAAGTAATCGCTGTAACATGCCGGCTTGCAAGCAGATGGTCTATTAATTCCTGAGGCGGATCAAAGAGAGAATTGATATCCGGCTCTATAACCTTTGAATCACCCAGATCACCCAACCGTTCCATAAATTGCATTGGAAGAGCGGAAATATCCCTGGAAAACCAATATTCAGGGTTTTTTTCAAGCGTATTGGCCAGTTTAAAAATCGGCAATATTTTCTGCACTACAATATTACCAAAAATAGACAGTTCATATTCATCATCTTTCTGCACAAGAATGCCATTATCCTTAAGAAGCTTTATCTGAGGAAGCACACCGGTTGATGTGACATCAAGAGCTTTTTTGATAGCA
>JBMCCK010000079.1:0-5294 GCA_048619255.1 Methanohalophilus sp.
AGGGATTTCATGAGCCCGATTTCTTTTGTCCTTTCTGTGACTGTGACAAGCATGATATTCATGATACCAATGGAGCCTACTATAAGTGATATAAGGGCTATTGCAACCAATATGGATGTCAGGGCACTTGAAAGCTGGTTTATCTGGTCAAGTATATCCTGCTGGTTGAAAATTTCATAGGGCTTGGCATCCTCATTATCAATATCCCTGCTGGGAACACCTACCGACCTTGCAAGATTTTCATCCACATCATCGGTAACCCTATCCAGGATTTCGAGGGAGTCGGCTTTAATGAAAAATCCCCCGATATCGTTCCTTTGTTGCATTTCTTGCATGACGGAAAGAGGAATGAAAACACGTCCTGAAGGGTCCACTTCCGGGGATACGAAGGAAGCGTCCGGATCCTGTACGATACCCTTTACACGAAATGTCCGTGTACTTACTCCCCCGTCCACGTTCTTAATACTTATATTTATAAAATTCTTAACTGACAGATTCCGATCAAACTTCTCATAGGCTACATCAGAACCTATTACGGCAACGTACTGGTCCTGATTGGTAATAAACTGCCCATGCTCCATTCTTATATTACCAACTTCCTCATAATCGTCAAGCACCCCACTTACCGTTGCCGTACGCTCCGCTGACTGGTACCGTAACGTGGCAGACTGTTCGTTAATGGGAGATACAGCAGCCACACCTTTAGTATTCTCAACAATATTAAACTGGGAGTCCCCGAATACATTGTTCTTCTCAGTAAACACTACTATAAAATTTGTACCTGATGCTCCTATTTCCTCTTCAAAATACTGGCCGAAACTGGCCCCCAGTGATATATTGGCAATAACTGCGGCAACTCCTATGATAACACCCAGGGTAGTCAGAGCAGAGCGCAGTTTTGCACTCCTGATACTGGCAAAAGCTAACTTTAGTGCTTCAGAGAGGCCAACCATGCAAAATTACCTTATTATTCATCCTGTATCTGCCTTTTACGATAAAGATAGCCACCTGCAATCAGCAGGACAAGAATCAGCACAACAGCCGAAATTATAGCAGCATTATTATCTTCTTCAACTTTTTCGAATTCCAGCGGCCTTTCATCAACCACAAACTCGTGTTCATTAAGACCATTGCGAAAGCTGGCAATCATTGTTACATTTTTAGTACCTGTATATTCTTTCTGATCTGAAGTAGCATCTATTTCAATGGTAAACAGTTCATCTGAATCCATGGTACCCACAAAATAATTTGAAGGAGAAAAGGAAACTCCTTCTGCTTCCAGAGCTACTGCCACTGAAGAAAGTTTGTTTGTGTGTATATTGGCCACATCAAATTCCAAAGTTCCTTCACCATTCTTTAAAACCAGCGGTCCTGAAGGGATTACTTCCAGTGAATGAGAGTCCACAACTATAGGAACCTTCCAGTTATTGTTGAATGAATGGGAATTGCCTATTGTAGAAAGGTCCAGGTAATAGGTACCATCTTCTATGTTTTCGTCAATTTCTATATTATATGTAATATCTACGGAATCGCCTGCTCCAATTACACCTTTGCCTTCGTAGGATTCACTGGTAACCTCTATCATGTCAGTTCCCTGAAGAGTTGCAGACTGGACCCTGGCATATGTATCATAGGTCTCATCACCTATTGCAACAGTACTTGAATCAGCCGTATTTTCCAGTGTAAAACTGATAGAACCTGTATCACCGGGCATGAGTACCTGCGGTTTGGAAGCCGTATTGGAAAGTACTACAGTACCTTTACTGTCAAAAGTATTGGAACCTACTTTTATATCGAAGGATTTCTTTATCCAGGAAAGATCACTATCAGCCCGGTAAAGCACATCAAAACTCCCCGTACCAGTTTTAGCATTTTCGTCAACATACAGCCTGTATTCATAAATTGCTGTGCGATCGGGAGGGATTCTGCCAAAATTCTGGATTGCATTTGTTTCAGAATCCAGTGAAAGGGGATATTCCGGTTCTATTTTGAGTGAAACATCCTCAGCTTCTCCAGAAGCGTAATTTTCAACTTTTACCCACACCGATACATAATCACCTATATCAGCTGGATAAGGTTCATATTTGAGTACATCTACCCTCAGGGTAGAACTTGATGATTCTTCCGCAGCAGTAGCAGGAACCACAACTATTGCAGAAATTATCAGCAACAAGGAAAATACAAAAAGTATCAAAAATCCGGATTTTTTCATGGTTATACCTCTATTAAGCAGCATTGACCTTAGTAGCTCTGTCATCAATTACACCGTCTTTCAGATAAACTACCCGGTCTGCGTATTTATCAGCAAGCTGTAAGTCATGAGTGATCATAATGACTGTACGGCCCCTTCGATGAAGATCTGTAAAAATATTCATTATCTCTTCCCCTGTTTTTGAATCCAGGTTGCCGGTGGGTTCATCGGCAAGTATTATGGAAGGATCATTTACAAGCGCCCGGGCTATTGCCACCCTCTGGGACTGGCCCCCGGACAACTCGGTGGGTTTGTAATCCATACGTTCTGAAAGGCCTACCTGATCCAGTAATTTCCTGGCCTTACCTCTTACATCAACCCCGGGCCGTCTGTTAGCATAGGTAGGCAATTCCACATTTTCCAGGGCACTTAATCGTGAAACCAGATTGAAACTCTGGAACACAAAACCTATCTCCATTCCTCTTAACTTTGCAAGTTCATTATCGGAGATACGGTTCACATTCTTCCCCATGATATAAACCGCACCACAGGTAGGCCTGTCCAGACATCCTATCATATTCATCAGGGTACTTTTACCCGACCCCGAGGGACCCATGATAGCTACAAACTCCCCCTTCCTGACAATCAGGTCCACGTTCCTGAGTACCTTGATTGTCATATCCCCCACTTCATAATCCCGGCAAACATTTTCAGCCCGCACGACTATATCATCCTGCGAAGGATATTTTTCCAGTTTCATCGTCCTGTTATTCAAAAATCACAACCCTCCGATTGAAAAATACTGATGGGACATATGGAGTGATTTATGAGACCAATATCGAAGATAAAAATGGGAGAAATATCCAGATTCGATGTGATCATCATTTTAACTCCTTTTAGCATAAAAGAAAATGCAGATTTTCTCATATTTCTTTCTTGCACATTTCCCTTTTTATAAAACTGTGATTCAATGAATATAAACATTTTTCTACAGGCTTTTCTGAAAGGATATTTAAATATCATTAAAACAAATCAAAATAGGATGGCCTGGAAAACTAAGTATTCCATTTTTGTAATCACAGTATTGTTGATATTAATTATCCCGGCAGCAGCTGAAAAAAGTGACATTAACATTGAGGATATCTACAGTGACGTGCAGAGCTGTGATGTCAGGATTATTTCAGAAAGCACCTATAATAATCTCACAGTAGAAGCATCAATGTTGCATGAGGGAGAAGTCATAGATACACAATCTATCGATATTGACACCTTGACAGCTGCTTCTCCACTGACCAGAGTATTCTACTGGGAAACCGCAATACGGGACCGAGGGGCTTATGAAGTACAGGTAATCGTCAAAAATGAGAATGAGGTTTTTGCCCAGCAGAAAAAAGAGTTCGTACATGGGCACCAGATCCTTCCTGCCATAACAATTGACAGTCTGACACCCACACCAACAGGAATCGAAGCCATAATAACTCCTTATAAATCCACGCTGGTAGATATTGAATATATGCTGGTGGATGGCAACAGGGTGGTAGACATAATAGAAGAAAAAGCCATTCCTGTGCATACACAACCCCTGGCCCTGAACAAAAAATGGAATGTGGTTCTCAAAAATAAACATGTATACCAGGGAAGACTAAAAGTCAGTATAAGGGACCCCTATAGTATATCGTTGCTCAAAAGCCGCTCTTTTGTGGCAGAAGAAGATGTGGAAATCAGCGATATTTACAAGGATGAGATTGGTGCAAGTGCTACAATATCAGGCATGTCCCAGGTACCTTTCAGGGGGTCAATAAGATTCACTGTTTTTGATAGCAATGGAAAACCAGTAGAAAATATTGTCCGGAAAAGTCCGGTTCTGCTTGCAGAAGATGATGAAACTGTAGAGGCAATCTGGGAAAATAAACTTGATCGTGGAGAATATACATTGCTAATCGAGGGCATCGGGGAATATGGAAAAGTCATAATATCAAAAGAGAGCATAATTGATGTGGAAAAAGACATTGGACCTGCCACAATAAATGAAGAAAAGGAAGAACAAAGCAGCGCTACACCTGCAATTGGTTCTCTTATTACAATAATACTGGTTTTTCTGGCATATCTGGCAAAAACAAAATATTGATCAAACCATGCCATTGAAATTTGAACTTTTTGTTGCATTAAGGCACATTGTATACAGGAAACGTCAGACCATACTTTCTGTAGGTGCCATAGGAATTGCGGTCATGATTCTTGTTGTGTCCAATGCATTCATGGCGGGTTTTACCGATAAGCTGTATGAATCAACTGTCAATGATATGGCCCATGTAACCGTTACACCGGAAGAAGACAGTGAATATATCCATCTATACAAAAACCTCCAGAGTGAACTGTATAAGATCAACGGTATCAAAGCAGTATCTCCGACCCTTGCAGGAGACGCCGTATTGCGCAATGAAGATAATGTCAAAAATGTCTTATTTAAAGGAATAAATCCCCGTGACGAAGATGCAGTATTATCCACCAATGCGGATATGTTGAGGGGAAGTTTTTTCGGCTTATCTACTTCTGGCAATACAATTGTAATTGGGGATGACCTGGCAGATGAACTTGAGGTCGGCCTTGATGACAGAATAGAAATATCCTTTCCGGGATCCGAAACTAGTTTTTTTCGTATTATAGGAATATATGATACGAACACTTCCCTGGATTCCACATTGACCTACACTTCCCTTCAGACAGCCCAGTCATTCTACTTAACTTCTGATGTTGTCAATAGTATCAGCATAAAACTTTATGACTTCAATCGAGACAGGGAGATTGCACAGCAAATTGAAAGCAAAGGTTATTCTGCAGAAGGATGGACGGAAACAAATCCTGAAATACTTCAGACTATTGCAATTGAAACCATTTCCAATAATATTATGCTGGGATTTATTCTCCTGATAGCATCTTTTGGTGTCATAAGCGCTCTGAACATGGTGGTCATGGAAAAGACAAAAGAAATAGGCATCCTTATGGCAATGGGTGCGGGCAAGTCGGGCATACGGAACATCTTCATCCTCGAAAGTGGTATCCTGGGTTTCCTGGGAGCTGTTGCAGGAACTATTGTCGGTAT
>JBMCCK010000080.1:0-5234 GCA_048619255.1 Methanohalophilus sp.
TTTCGCCAGAAAACTTATTCGGGAATCAGTTATCTCTGTCAGAGGCAGTATTAAACCGGAAGAAAAAGCCCCTAATGGTTATGAATTGATACCCGATGAGATAGAACTGCTCAATGAAGCAGACTCTCCCCTGCCTCTGGATACCACAGGAAAAGTGGATGCTGAACTCGACACAAGACTGGATTCACGTTTCATAGATCTGAGAAGAAGCAGAACAAATGCCATATTCAGGATAAGACATGAGGTTCTGCATGCTGTCAGGAATTATCTTGCAAATGATGGATTCCTGGAAACTTCAAGTCCCAAGGTTGTGGCCACAGCAACCGAAGGAGGCACTGCCCTTTTCCCGATTACATATTTCGACAGGGAAGCCTTCCTCAACCAGAGCCCCCAGCTTTTCAAGCAGATCCTGATGTCCGGTGGAATGGACAGGGTATTTGAAATCGGACCAATCTTCCGTGCAGAAGAACATGACACCCGCCGCCACCTGAATGAAGCTACATCTATTGATATAGAGGCGAGTTTTGTCGACCACTTCGATGTAATGGAAACCCTCGAAAACATGGTGGAATATGTTTACACCCGGGTAATAGAAAACGTACCTGATGCTCTTGAAGTACTAGGAATTGAACTCAGGGTTCCGAAAACCCCATTCCTCAAACTGACATATCAGGAAGCGATAGAAATTGTCAATTCCCATGGTGAAGAGGAATTGAAATGGGGAGACGATCTGTCCACCCTTTCCGAACACACAATAGGGGAACATGTATTCCAGGAGACGGGGGAAGAACATTATTTCATCATTGATTGGCCAACCGAAATAAAACCTTTCTACGCCATGCCCTACGAGGAAAAACCTGAATTCTCCAAGTCTTTTGATATGATGCACAGGACCATGGAACTCTCCTCCGGTGCCCAGCGCATACACGTTCCGGAAATGCTCAAAAACAGGATAGCAGACCAGGGACTTGATCCAGAAGGCTTTGATTTCTATCTCCGTGCTTTCAGTTACGGAATGCCCCCTCACTCCGGCTGGGGTTTGGGTTGTGAAAGATTTGTGATGACCATGCTTGGCGTGGAGAACATCCGCGATGTAGTACTGTTCCCCAGAGACCGCAGGCGTCTTTCCCCATAAGAAGGCAGGATAATGACAGATAGAAACACAAAAAGTCATCATCCGGGTAAGGAAGCTGCCGGCAGGGCCGCAGCTGAACTTGTGAAGGATGGAATGATCGTGGGGTTGGGTACCGGCTCCACAACTGCCTATGCAATAAAAGCCCTCGGAGAAGAGGTCAAAAAGGGACTGGATATAAGGGCAGTTGTCACATCCTACCAGTCGGAAATGCTGGCTATACAGGCAGGTATACCCCTGACAAGCCTGGCTGAAAATCCCGTGCTTGACATTGCAATTGACGGTGCCGATGAAGTCGATGCAAAGCTCAATGTAGTAAAGGGAGGTGGAGGTGCACACTTCCGGGAAAAGGTAGTCTCCCTTTCCGCCAGAAAATTCATAGTCGTGGTGGATGACTCCAAGATAAGTGAAACAATATCAATGGCTATACCATTGGAAGTCCTGCCATGTTCCCGCGAACTTGTACAGCAACAGATTGCTCAAATGGGCGGAGAAGCCGTTATACGCCCTGCATCCAGAAAAGATGGGCCTGTTATATCTGATAATGGTAATTTCATTATGGATGCTGCTTTCGGAGAAATCCCAAGTCCACAGGAATTTGCAGATAAACTGTCAAATGTTGTCGGAATCGTAGAACACGGAATATTTACCAATACCGATAAAGTGTATATCGGTTACAAAAACGGAAAAATAGAACTTAGGGAATGATTACATTCCCATTTTTTTCATCATTTTCTTCATATTAAATTTGCCGCCACGCATACCTTTCATGGCGTTTTGCATCTGTTTATGATATTTCAGCAGCTCACGAACGGTTTCCGGAGTGGAACCAGCACCTATGGATATTCTTTTAATACGGGAACTGCCAATAATACGTGGATTTGTCATTTCTTCTTCTGTCATTGAATCCATAAGGGTTTTGTACTGTGCCATTTTTTGCCCTGTAACTTCATAAGCATCATCAGAAACTTTCATTCCCATACCGCCCAGTGGCAACATTTGCATGATCTGCTTCATGGGGCCCATTTTGTTCATGGCTTCAAGCTGTTTGTACATGTCCTTGAGGGTAAATTTTCCCTTCATCATGGACTCAACATCGAGTTCATCTTCTGAGAGGGATTCTTCAGCCTTTTCCATAAGGGACCTGAGATCTCCCATCCCAAGCAGGCGGGAAATGAATCTGTCTGCCTCGAATTTTTCCAAATCTTCTGGTGTTTCACCAACACCAATGAAGGCTATTGAGGAATCAGTTGCGGCAACAGCAGACATAGCACCACCACCTTTTGCGGTACCATCAAGCTTTGAAATTACAACACCGGAAATTCCAACTGAGTCGTTGAATGCTTTTGCCTGTTCGCTTGCTTGTTGGCCGATACCGGCATCGAGTACAAGCAATTTATAATCCGGATTGGAAATTGCATGGATTCTCTCCATCTCATCTATAAGATCGTTTTCAAGAGAGTGGCGGCCTGCCGTATCAATGATTTTCACATCATACTTGTCTATTTCAGCAAGGCCCCGTTCAACTATACCCACAGCATCGGGATTGCCTTCTTCACCATAGAATGCCACATTCAGGGATTCACAGAGGGTTTTAAGCTGTTGGTAAGCCCCGGGCCTGAAAGTATCAGCACAGACCACAGCAGGTTTGAGCCCTTTACGCTGGAAATAGCGGGCAAGTTTGGACGTGGTTGTAGTCTTACCACTACCCTGCAATCCAATCATCATTATTTTTTGAGGTTTTAGCGGGATATCGGTACCTTCACCCACAATTTTCATTAGTTCCTCATAAACGATGCGTATCACATGTTCCCGGGGATTCATACCCTGGGGAACATCCTCATCAAGAGCTCGCTCCTTTATGCTCTTGGAAAGCTGCATCACCATCTTGACATTAACATCGGATTGAAGAAGTGCCCTCTGGATATCCTTTACAACATCATTTACCGTCCGCTCATCAATGCGTCCGGCACCTACGAGTTTTTTGAGGGCATCCTGCAGGGAATTACTGAGTTTGTCCATTACCATAATAGGAATCTTCCTTTTTTAAGTTCTGCTTCAATAGTACTCGATTGTTTTATATAATTATTTTGTGACAAATGGTCAGTACCATATCAAACAGACAGCAAAATTATTGAAAACAAAGCCATCAATACTCCCATCCATTGTCTGGAAGATAGATATTCACCAAGCACAATCCAGGAAAGCAGGACTGTGCCTGCCGGGTAAAGAGCGGATGTAACCGTGGCAATATCCAGCCTTCCCACCTGACTTGCTGCTGTGAAAAAAATACTGCCCGCAGTGTCACCAACACCTGCGATGAGAATAGGCAGAGCCACTTTTCTAACCGGTACATCTAGATTGCCTTTTGAGAGTAGAAATATTAGTAATATTATTGCACCTTCAATTTTAGCAACTGCCAGTGTCCAGAAGATTGAAACTCCACTGAAATTACTTATCGATATATAAGCCAATCCAAATCCCAGTCCTGCAATAAAGGGGAGTTTGAGATCACCTGTATTGATTTTTGACATACTGCTGCTGCTTGAGACTAGCCATACACCTACAAGAGCAATGCTAAATCCCAAAAATTTATGGAATGCAGGTAACCCTTCTGTAAAAAGGCTGTAAATGACAGGAACAAGAACGGCAACAACCGCTGAAACAGGTGCTACAAGTCCCATTTTCCCCGATGAAAGTCCCTTGTAAAGGGAAAGAATTCCTATATTCCCGAATACACCTACCAGAAGGGCCCAGAAATAATCAATTTTTAGAGGAAAGGGTTCCGAGGCTATGTGGCCGGTAGCAATAAGCAAGAAGAAACCGATGAACTGGGTTATCATAACAACTATGTAAACACTGGTCTTTCTGGTAGCAATACCGCCACTGAAATTTCCCATGCCCCAGGACATAGCAGCTGCAAGACCAAAAACTACGACTAGCAATTCAGCAGGAAATGGGAACATACTCCCTAAAATGATTCCTGACCCTTAAATTTGACTATATTGGACAATACCTGTAATGTTCTTTAAAATTGAAATGAAAGTTAGGCTTTGTAGAAATCCTTATTTACCTTATATTTCGAATTGTAAATATATAAAAAATCTTGATATTTCTATTAAATCAAATCTAATTCATAAAAAATAAATAGGTAAGCTTTTTAGAAATTCACCTATCATTTCACAAATTACAGTTTATCTTTCATGCTCTGCTTTGATCTGTTCAGGAGTGAACTTTTCTACCTTGACAGCTCGTGCTTTACTACGTATAGAACTTGGGACTAATTCCAATGCTTCCGATTCACTTTCAGCATCTACTATAGCCCAGCCCGTATGTTCACCTACCATGCAACCAAAGTAAAACTGATTTAATACATCAACCCCTATTGCATGAATCTCATCCATCACATCCAAACACTCTTCTGCGGTGTGCGGTGATTCAATCAAATATTTCGCCATTATTTTATCTCCCACTCATTCAAGCTTATTGCTTTTGGTAATAAATACTACAATAATATTTCATTTAAAACTTGCGAAGAAATGTTTAGTATAACTGTTTCTTATTAATGAAGAATATCTTGAAGTTAAATACAGAGATTTCGTTTAAATTATTGATTTAATGAATTCATAAAAAAGAAACTTGATCAAGTTTTTCATTTTATCACATTATAGAAGTTTGTGACACGAATGAATTCTATCAATTGAAAAATCAATTTTTTTAGTTATTGTGATGGGTTTCTACAGAGACGAAAGTTAATATGTTCAAAAGAAGAGTGTATAGCGGGGGATGGATTCGAACCATCGGTCTACGGGTTATGAGCCCGTCGGGATCTCCTGGCTACCCCACCCCGCTACGGGTGGATACTTCAACGAACACAATAAAGCAAAAATCAGCCATCTTCAATAAAAGATGTATAGCGGGGGATGGATTCGAACCATCGGTCTACGGGTTATGAGCCCGTCGGGATCTCCTGGCTACCCCACCCCGCTACGGGTGGATACTTCAACGAACACAATAAAGCAAAAATCAGCCATCTTCAATAAAAGATGTATAGCGGGGGATGGATTCGAACCATCGGTCTACGGGTTATGAGCCCGTCGGG
>JBMCCK010000081.1:0-5232 GCA_048619255.1 Methanohalophilus sp.
TCATGGGTTTGTCATAGACCGGCATGAGCTGCTTACTGACAGAAAGTGTCAGGGGATGTAGGCGGGTGCCGGAACCTCCGGCCAGGATGATACCTTTCATAAAAAATATGTTTGTGCTTGTCTTCTTCACAAAAATAGAAAATCCTGAAAGAAGGCTAAGTGTAAGGTGCGTTTTTCGTGGATTTAGCTTTATTTACCAGAGCGTTGGAGCCAGGTATTTCCTGGTTATGAGAATTTGGGCGAAAACCCGTAGCCTTTAGGCACGGGATGGTCGCCGCGCGATGAGGAGCGTTGGCTCCACAGACTCGCAAGCCACCGCGCGGTTAAATGATAAAAATTCTTTACAGATAAGTAAAACTTTCTGTAAGTTTTTGTATATTGCAGTATGCTTAGAGCTTACAAATACAGATATTTTATTTTTTATATGTCGTTCAAAATCAATTTAAAGTGGACACTGTAATATACGAATTATTTTCTGAAAATCTTGGATTTAATTTGTTTGTAGTTACAGAACAGCCACGAAAAAAGCAGCATCTGTGCTGTGATCTCAGGAACTCCTACTCTCAGTTCACGCAGTAATTCAACAACTCCTTCTCCCGTGATTATCGATTCCAGCAACTCTGGTGTAAAGAACACCGATCCTATACCGGTGATAAACCATAAAGTACCAAATAAGAGCAACCAACCATGCTTCTGCTCTCTAAAGATTATGTAAAAGGGATATATCAGCAGTGCAAGGACAATACCGCGCACTATTTGTCCTAAAAATACAACTGCAACCATGAAGAAACTTTCCAGGGGGCGATACAGTTCAAACGCATCCATGGTGGCCAGGGCTTCCTCATATCCCTGCAATTGATAGAAAATCATCCCAATAACCCAATAGGTGATGATATGAATTAAGGTGAACCGTTTTATGTAATTCCATTTCAGAGTCTCTTTTAGATGCAAAACCTCAACGCTTTCTGTATTGTTGACACTTCTTTCCAAATGAATGAACAATTTACAGAAGAGTAGTGCCTGGATTGCCACTGCAATCAGTACAAAGAAATGTTCTATGAAACTAGTCTGTGTATAGATCATCCCTTCTATGGATCCTGGCATTGGTTCCACTGAAGTTAGTAGTCCAAGGCCCCATAAAGTTGCAAAAAGAATAAGCAGACCATTTTTACCTTTCACAATAGCATTGTAAAAGGGATAGATTATGATGGCTAAAATAATTCCACGAATCAATTGAGATAATACCACCAAAGGGCCAGGATGTCTATAAGGTTCAAAGAAATCAATAGCTATTTTCCAGGATTCAGGGAACACGTTTAGAAAATTCAGAAAAATATAGGCAATTAAACTGTAGATTATAGCGTGAAGAAGTGCAAACCGTCCGATATAACCCAGTAATTTCAGTATATTTGCCATACCTTTATTCTAGGCTAAAATAATATTTATATATTTTTTGGCTCTGTAAAAATCCTCATTTGAAGCATTGCTGAAACAGAAATTACATTTTTTGTGCAAACAAACTCATGGAATACATCCCTTTTATAAGATTATGCTTCTATTAAGCATAAAGGATTGGTTTTCTACAGAGCCTAAAATAGGAGAATTAATATGAAAATAACTGTTTTTAATGGTAGTCCCAGAGGAAAAAAAAGCAATACTCATCGAATCGTTAATCCTTTACTGGAAGGAGCCGGGCAAGCAGGTGCTCAGACAGAAGAGATTTTCTTGGCAGAACATAATATTAATCATTGTTGTGGTTGTTTCAGTTGCTGGACTAAAACTCCCGGAAAATGTGTGATCGATGACGATATGTCCGAACTCATAGATCTTTTTTTTGAATCGGATTATGTAGGGATGGCCACTCCTGTCTATGGCTTGTTCATGACCTCAATATTAAAGAAATTCAATGAAAGACTGCTACCTACCACAACTCCACATATTCACAAAAATGAAGATGGAAGTTGTTATCATGAGGAAAGAATGCATTATCCCCGGTTTTTTATGATTGCAAATGCAGGATTTCCCGGAGAACATAATTTTGACTTATTCAAGGCATATATGGCGTCTCAGAATCCTGTACTTGAAGTCTATCGAAATAGTGGAGGATTATTAGAGGACTGGCCGGACAAAAATGTCAAAAAAAGAATAAACGAATTTTATGATGCGCTGCGAGAGGCCGGCAAAGAAATGGTTACCAAAGGTCAGGTTTCGGAAGACATCATTAAAAGTATTCATGCCGAACTGATAAGTGATGATGAGTTTATGGCAGGCGCTAATCAGTACTGGGATGAAGAAATTGCAAAAGGAGAATCATAAGCAAATAAGAGGAGTTGATTATCTTAACACGAAAATATTTGGGAATAATGGCTGATTCCCACGACAATTTGGATATGATACGCAAAGCGGTGAACTTCTTCAATCAAAAGCAAGTGTCTGCTGTGCTCCATGCCGGAGACCTCGTATCGCCCTTCAATGTGAAAGGATTTACGGAACTGGAGGCTCCTCTTTATCTTGTATTTGGAAATAACGAGGGAGACAGGATTACTATAAAGGAATGGTTTGCAAAACAGGGAGCAAACGTGTGTGGTGAATTTGGCACACTGGATATAGAGGGTTTGCATATCGCCCTGCTACACGGGATCAATGAAGAAGAAATTGAGGCCCTTGCTGCATCCGGTCATTTTGATCTAATTGTCAGGGGACATACCCATCAGGCAGGCAGCCACATGATCGGCAATACACGAGTGATAAATCCCGGGGAAACTGCCGGTGTACTTACGGGAAAATCTACTGTTGCACTTGTAGACCCTCTTACAAAGGAAACCAAGATAATTGAACTATAAAAGAAGGGAGGAGGCGTGGTCTGACAACAACGCCCTTTAAAGTCTGCAAAACAGACATGGTATTACAAAAAATATCTATTGTAATACTTAATTTTACTTTTCTGTCACTTTTCAATAAATACCTTTTGGTCCATGCATGAACCCCCTGTTTTTTTCGAAAAGTTCAAGTATGTTACTTGCTAACACCCCCCAATATAAAAAAGGTGTAGAAATGTTAGGCATAGAGGACCCCTACATATGGAGTGCATATGTTCTGTGCATAATAAGTGCCATCGCATGCATGGCATATGGAATTGCAAAATGGAATGAAGAGGAGGAAGAGGATTGTCTGTAAGCCCGGTAGTTCTTGGTGTAATCGTTCTGGTCTATCTGATGATAGTCTTCTATTGTGGATGGATAGCCTACAAACGTACAAGAGAAGTTGACGATTACATGCTTGCAGGGCGGAAAGTGCATCCTTACATACTTGCCCTGTCCTACGGAGCGACATTTATCAGTACATCCGCAATCGTTGGTTTCGGAGGAGTCTCCGCAACTTTGGGCATGGGGACACTCTGGCTGGTCTTTATGAATATCGTGGTCGGGATATTTGTGGCCTTTGTCCTTTTCGGATCACGCACACGGCGTATAGGTGTGAATCTGGGTGCTGTCACATTCCCCGAACTGCTGGGCAAACGTTTCAACTCAAAATTCATACAGGGTTTTTCAGGTGCCCTTATCGGAGTGTTCATGCCCCTCTACGCAGGGATTGTACTTATCGGAGGAGCCCGATTCATGGAAACATCCCTGGGAATCAATTATGACGTGGCCGTATTTATCCTCACTATCATTGTTGCAGCCTATGTGATCACAGGAGGCTTGCTGGCAGTTATGTACACAGACGCTATGCAGGGAACTCTGATGCTTGGGGGCATGACTGTACTACTCATACTAACTTATGCTAACCTGGGTGGAATCACACAAGCCCATCAGGCCCTCACCGACATGGCATCAATGGTACCGACAGGTTTAGCGGCAGGCGGACATACTGGATGGACATCAATGCCTGCATTTGGCACATCTATATGGTGGACAATGGTATCTACAATTATACTTGGCGTGGGAATCGGTGTACTGGCACAACCCCAACTGGCCGTGCGATTCATGACAGTAGATAGTAAAAAATCCCTCAACAGGGCAGTATTTGCCGGTGGACCTTTTATTCTCATGATGGCCGGGGTTGCGTATATCGTAGGTGCCCTTTCAAATGTGTATTTCCTCGATACGCACGGCCAGATTGCATTGGATGTGGCAGGAGGTAATATGGACCGCATCATACCGGAATACATAAACAGTGCCACACCGGACCTTTTCGTTGCAATTTTCATGGTAACCCTGCTAGCAGCTGCGATGTCAACTCTCAGTTCCCAGTATCATACCATGGGAACTGCTATCGGCCATGACTTTTATAAAGAATTCATTAAGGGTGGTAAATCCGGAAAGACCATATCCGTAACAAGACTGGGGATCGCTGTTACAATCATATTGAGTGTTATCCTTGCCTACATGCTGCCAATCAGCATTATTGCCCGTGGCACAGCTATTTTCTTCGGCCTGTGCGCGGCTGCCTTCCTGCCCGCCTATGCAGGAGCACTGTTCTGGCCACGTATGACCAGGGAAGGAGCGATTGCAAGTCTTCTTGCGGGAACATTCAGCAGCCTTTTCTGGCTGGCTTTTGTCCATGCAAAGGAAGCGGCTCCCCTGGGAATATCACAGGCTATTTTTGGAACGGAAACCCTGCTCACCGGCACCTGGACCGTTGTTGATCCAATCCTTGTTGCCACACCAATTGCAGCCGTTACCGCCGTAGTAGTAAGCCTGTCTACCAGGCCAATGCCAGAGGAACATCTCGACAAATGTTACAGGGGATGCATCAAAAGATAAGGCCAAAAGGCGCAATCTTAAAATCCTTTCCCTTTTCTTTTTTTATACAGGTGATTTAACCTGCCAACCCTAACAATAATAGCCTGCAGAATGTTCGAAGATGAGATTACATATCTCATAGAAGAGGACAATTCGGTAGACAATGTGATCATAGTCGAAAATGAGGAATCATGTGGTATCAGGGATAAACTCAGCAAAGCAGGAGTGGATATTGAAACAAAAACCCTGGTGAATTTGCTGAATAATCCATTGCCCGACAAACAATTCAATATAGTTATCCAGATACTTGAATTCGCCTTACATGCAACTCCAAAAAAACTCAAGGATGAGGTGTACACAAATACCAAAAGATTGACACCCATATCTGACGGTATATTACTTTTTTACGGATTGTGTGGCAATGTACTGTCAGACATAGAGCAGGATTTTGCCGACCATCCATGTCCGGTAGGAATACTAAGAGAAA
>JBMCCK010000082.1:0-5115 GCA_048619255.1 Methanohalophilus sp.
TATACCACCGATGTCTGCCCGAAATGTGCCCGTCTGAAAGCGACGCTAAAAGAGAATAATGTACAGTTTGAAGAAGCAGATATGACATCTGCAGAAGCACTTACAGAACTGCGCATAAATGGTGTCTTTACAAGTGAAGCACCTGTATTGCAGATAGGGGATGATTTCCTTACATCTGACAGTATATTCAAAGGCAGTGATGTGGATATGGATGTCCTTCAGGATTTACTAAATTAAATGGGGGCTTAATATGGATTCTATGGCAGAAGAAATTGAAAAGAAAGTAAAAAATACCGATATAAGCGGTGTCCCTGAGGACACCATCCCTTCGTCTAATACTGTTGAAACTACTTCCGAATTATCTCCAAGACAGCAGACTCTTGACGGGAGTTTTGTTTCAATAATGCCTAAAGTCAGGACCACTGACGGACACATGGTTGAATGGGATCGCAATATCGTTGTAAACCAGCTGCTAAAAGAAACCTCTCTCAGTGAACGTTTCCATGGGGTCCCGGCTATCACCCGGGATGAGGCTCTTGGTATAGCAAAGGAAACGGAAAAAAGAATTCGTAGTATGAATCTCAGATTCCTCTCCGGCCCGCTCATAAGGGAAGTTGTTAATATGGTCCTGATTGAGCGCAATGATGTGGAATGGCGTAATATTTCCACCAGGGTAGGTACTCCTGTTTATGATGCCTGTGAGATCGATATGGGTACCGGCTTTGAAGCCAAAGAAAATGCCAATCTACAGGAGAATGCGGAAACCTCTCACAAGAAAAAGGCCGATAAGATCTCCAAGGAACAGTATCTTTTACTTCTGCCACCCAAACTTTCTGACCTTCACCTGAATGGTGATCTGCATATCCATGATCTGGAATACATGGGAACCCGGGCTTTCTGTCAGGACTGGGATTTGAGATATTTCTTCTATTATGGACTCATGCCGGATGGTTCCGGTGCCAAGGCAAGTGTTGCCGGTCCTGCAATGAAAGCCGAAGTCGCGGTTCTTCATGCGGTAAAAGCTCTGGGTAGTGCACAGACGAATTTTGCCGGCGGTCAGGGATTTTATAACTTCCTTACGTTCCTTGCGCCCTTTTTAGAGGGTAAGTCATACAAGGAAATCGAACAGCTGATGCAGATGTTCGTTTATGAGATGACTCAGATGATGGTAGCCCGGGGAGGACAGCTTGTCTTTTCCTCCGTACAGCTTTCTCCCGGGGTTCCAAAACTCTGGAGAGATAAACCTGTAGTCTATCGCGGACGTGTCTGGGATGGTTCTGATGGTAGTGATGTTAGGGTCTATGGGGAGTATGAAAGGGAGGTCCGTCTTGGCTTCCAGGCGCTTATGAATGTCATGCTTGAGGGTGATTACTGGGGTAAACCCTTTAATTTCCCCAAACCTGAGATCTCCATTGAGCCTGATTTCATGGAAGAGGATGAGATGTTCAATCGTGCACATCCGGAACTTCCAACCTATGATGATCTTTATAACCTGACATTCGAACTTACCGCCAAGTTTGGCACTCCTTACTTTGATAACCAGCTTCCTCCTTACAGGGGTGCAGGGGAAGGAATTTCCTGTTACCAGTGCTGTGCCTATCAGTTTTCTGCAAATGCAGAAGATGATGATGAATTTGAAGAAAAGCTCAACTTCAAGGATGGAAAGCATTTTTCCATGGGTTCCTGGCAGGTTGTTTCCCTGAATTGCCCAAGGGCTGCCTACGAGGCACAGGGTGATGACGAGGAACTATTCGCAAAGCTTAAGGGTTTGATGGACAGGGCAATTGAGGTGTTCCATACCAAACTCAAATGGATGACCCCAATCATTGAATCCGGCAGGATGCCCTTTGCCACACAGCAGCCCAAGGATCCGGTTACCGGTAAGAAAGGTGCTGTTGCTGTTGATATGGATAGTCTTGTGTTTACCATCGGTGTGGTGGGCATCAATGAGATGGTTCAGTACCATACAGGTTCCCAGATGCATGAGTCAAAAGAGGCTTTCAAGGTTGCAGTCAGGGCAATGACAGAAATGGAAATGCATGCCCGCAAGATTTCAGAGGAACACGGGGTTGAGATAGCTCTTGCACGGACACCTGCTGAAACCACCTGCCAGAGATTCGGTGTTTCAGACCTGCTTCATGATGAGTACAGGGAAAAGGCTGCTTCGGTTCTCAAGGGAGATGTGGAGTCCTCGGTTTCCAGACTCAAGGAAACGCACGATTTGCCTGTGTATTATACCAATGGTACACATGCACCACCGGGCGCAGACCTGTCCCTGATGGAGCGGATCAATGTGGAGCATGTGTTCTTCCCGATTGTTGACGGGGGAAATATCATGCACATCTGGCTTGGTGAAGGTTCTCCCGATGCAAAAGGACTGAAAGACTTTACCATGCATCTTGCACGCAACACCCAGACCGGCTACTTTGCTTTCACAAAGGATATGACCGTCTGTATGAATGATTTCCATATGATGTCCGGGTTACAGGACTGTTGTGAAAATTGTAATTCAGATAATGTGGAACACCTTTCCAGAGTTACCGGTTATATCCAGTCTGTAGGCGGATGGAATGCTGCCAAGAAACAGGAACTTGCGGACAGGATGAGATATGGCTCCCCGGACATGCGTTAAAGATTTCGAGGTAAATTTCGGGGACTATGTTCCCCTTTCTACCCTCGATTGGCCGGGCAAGGCCTCCGTAGTTTTCTTTTTAAGGGACTGTCCTTTCAGATGTCCCTACTGCCAGAACTATTCTATTTTGAACGGTTATGAACTGGTCGAAAGTTCCCAGATCAGACAGTTGATGGAAACTTCCCGCCCCTTTGTAAGTTCTGTGGTAATTTCCGGTGGTGAACCCCTGCAGCAGGAGCAGGCAGTTTCCGGGATCGCTCAGATGGCCCGGGAGATGGGACTTCTGGTCGGGCTACATACCAATGGTGTACACGTTGATGTTCTGGAAGATCTTATTAAAAATGAATTGGTTGATGGTGTTTTCATCGATGTCAAAGCCTCTCTTGAAAATGCCGAAGATTATGGCAGGATGATCGGCTATGGATCCTATCCTGCTGTGACAATTTCCCCGTTAGATGCTGTGAATAATGTACAGCGTTCCATTAAACTGGCTGCGGAAAACAAACTCCTGCAGGAATTAAGGACAACCGTGCTGCCGGGTTTTATGGATAAACCTGAGGATATCGAATCGATTGTTTCTTCTATTGTAAAATGTGCCGGCAGAGATGTTCCCTATTTTATCCAGCAGGGCGAAACGGAACATTCAATGGATAGGAATTTGAGGGATTTGTCCCCCTTAAGTCGGGATGAACTTTTATCCCTGGGTTACGCTGCAACTCCTTTCCTGAATAATGTCTATATACGTACAGGCAAAAATGGCAGTGAAAAAATAACTTCAAACCAGTCTGTAGTTTAAGTAAGCTCTTTATATGTGCCAGCAGTATCTTTTCTAAGGTATGGTTGTGAGAAGCTACCTGCTGAATCATTGCCTGTCCTGCCGGTACTTGATCTGCAGGCATGTTTTCTGGCGTTTTCCGATGTCTTCTGATTTCGTACACCAGAACATCCGTATTGCTGATATCATGCGAAGGCAGGCATTGGATATTTCCGGAGGTTTCGATGGTATCAACTGTAAAGGATATTGATGAACGCGCATTTATTGCACAGCTGGCTTCAGTTTTTGGCAGGGGAAAAGATGAATTAAAGGTGCCTGCCGGTGATGATGACTGTGCGGTCCTTGAATTTGGCGGGGAGTACCTTGTAGTTACTACGGACATGTTGCACCAAAAGACCGATTTTCCCGATACGATGACCCCCTGGCAGATCGGCTGGATGGCTGCTGCGGTGAATTTCAGTGATATTGCTGCAATGGGCGGCCAACCCCTGGGTTTGCTAAGTGCTGTGGGTTACCCTGAGAATATGTCTCTGGAATATGCCGGCGAGATTGCCCGGGGGATGCGGGATTGTGCGCAATTCTGCACAACTTCGGTAATCGGGGGAGATGTGGATTCCCATGAGGAACTTACTATCACAGGAACTGCTCTGGGCCGGGTTTCCAAAGAAGAACTTCTCACCCGCAAAGGGGCAAAACCGGGTGACCTGGTCTGTGTTATCGCCACCCTGGGGGGAGCCGGGGCAGCCCTGGAGGCTTACCTGAAAAATATTGATTATGATGACGATTTCATGAAACCCCTGCTGGAACCGGTGCCCCGGATTGCCGAAGGCAGGATGCTTGCAAAAAGCGGTGCTGTAACCTCTGCCATGGATACCAGCGACGGGCTGGCACTGTCGCTGTATGATCTTGCATCTGTTAATAAAGTGGGATTTGTCCTGAAGGAAAAGTCCCTGCCAATAGACAGGCGTGTGTTTGAGATTGCTGCAAGCGAGAAAGAAGCCCTGGAGCTGGCGCTGTATTCAGGCGGGGATTTCGAATTATTGGTAACGGTTTCAAGAGATATGTTCAAAGCGTTACAGGCCGAATCTTATTTAACTGTTGTAGGAGAAGTTGTTGACATTGACGCGGGTATTAACTTGATTGGGAAAGATGGGGCAATCTTTGCTATTGATCGAAAAGGTTATTTACATATGGGAAAATCTGATCAGATATGATTATACAAAGGAGATTATGGTATGGAAACCGGATTTAAGATTTTATTGATAGGATTGATGATTATTGGAATGGGTTGTGGAGTGGCAGCTGCTGAATCGGCACCTAATGTCACATCTCATTCCGTTGCAGACATTGATACTAATAATGCTACAGTAAATTTCGATGTTAATCAGAGTGATGCCTCTACACGTATCGCTTACAGTACTTCTTCAGATCTTTCTTCTCCAAGTTGGTCTGATTGGGACAATAGCACTTCTGACAGCCGCAGTATTTCGTTTTCAGGCTTGAGTGAAGGTACAACTTATCATTATAGTGTCTATGCTCACAATGGCACAAATGATAGTCTTGTCTTTAATACAACAATTGACAGTTTTGCTACTTTTTCTCCAACTGCACCTTCAATTTCCGATATTTCTTCATCTGATATTGGTGGTGACCGCGCTACGATAAATTATGTAGTTAATCAGAGTGATGCACCGACCAGAATTGCTTA
>JBMCCK010000083.1:0-5041 GCA_048619255.1 Methanohalophilus sp.
TATCAGGTCCAGAATTGCTTTCATACCTGCGCAGATGGTGTCCTGTCCCAGTGACTGACGGGCCTGAATATCGGTAAGCCCGGTGGTATCCATTATAAACCTCTGTCTCAACATGTTACCTCCCCGCGAAAAAGTATAATATAAAAACATCCCTGCTGTTTAAAAAAGTTTGTCTACATGTCAAGCAGGGACTAACGACCACAATATAAATATTAGCTAAGGCGGGCTCGAAGCTGTTCTACAAGTTCCTGCTTGATGGATGTACTGCGATCCCCGCCACAGACGATACCCCTGACCCCCAGGATGTCCGGCTTGATGTCCTTTATTGATTCTATATCATCGAATTTGATGCTGCCTGCCAGAGCTGTTTCCAGGCCGTTTGCGTGTGCTTTTTCAACGAAGTCCTTAAGCTGTGCTTCATTGAGGAACTCGAAGGTGGAACGTCCGTCCTTTACCCCGGTATCAATCATGACCAGGTCAACTCCTGCTTTTGCTCCGATTGCCGGTAAGAGGGCCGGGTCGATTGAATTGATCCTCGCATAATCAGAATATGCACATGCGACTACTTTCGGGACATTGTCCATTGTCCTGACAGCTTCGGTGATTCCGGCAAGCATCTCATAGGCCTGTTCTTCGGTCTGGATATCATACAGGCCGATTTTGACATAATCCGCACCTGCAGCTGCTGCACCATAGGCAGCAAGGGCAGCGGTGCCTGGTTTGTAGTTAAAATCCCCAAGGGCTGCACTTATGGGCTTTTGGCCCCCCACAGCGTCCTTTACTCCCTTGATCACTCCCGGAAAATTGGCACCAAGAGATCCTTCTTTTGGATTTTTGACATCGATTATATCTGCACCGCCGTTGAGAGCGGAGATTGCTTCTTCGTTATTAATAGGACTAACCAGCAGTTTCATGTAATGGCCTCTTTTTTATAGGATGGAATAAAGTGTCATATTAAATATGTTTCGAATTGTCTTTGTATTGGATATATATAATGGTATTGCAGTCCATGCCCGGGGAGGTGACCGGAAAAAATATCAGGCGGTCCACCTGTCCAGCCATGTATGTGATACTTCCAGTCCCTGTAGTATAATTGAAACTCTCAATCCGCGAGAAGTCTATATTGCTGACCTCAATATCCTGCAGAGGGAAGGGGAAAACAAAGAGAATATTGGTGAATTGGAGTCCCTTTCATCAAGATCTGATGTCATGCTGGACGCTGGTGTGGGCAGGCATGAGGATGCGGATAAATGGCTGCGAATTGCCGACACTCTGGTGCTGGGCACTGAAACAGCTTCAATGGATGTGATCAGGAATCTGGCAGCCAGATACCCGGGCCGTATAAGTGTGAGCATAGATCGCAAAAATGGTAAATTGTTGTCTGGATCATCGGATATTCCTGAAAATCCCAGCCAAGCAATAGAAATATTCAATGAGTTGCCTCTGAAAGATATAATTTATCTTGATCTGGATCGTGTAGGCACCTCTTCAGGGATGGATATTGAAATGCTTTCCCGTCTTGCAAAAATATCCTGCCATCCTCTTCTGCTGGGGGGAGGTGTGCGGGATATGGCGGATATTGCAGAACTTGAAATCGCCGGGATTTCAGGTGCACTTGTCGCAACGGCAGTGCACAAACAAGTTATACCAGTAGAACAACTACGATAAAAAATCAGGTGATAACTATGGATGAAGATATATTTGAGGATGTTGAAGCAGCGTATCATGAAATAAAAATGGGTGGGGGATGGTACCTTACCATCTCACTGGAAACCAGTGAAAAGTATGAAAAAGAATATGTGGAAATCGCAAAGGAAAGAGGGGGGCAGAAAAAGGGGCGTTTTAATCTCAATCCCAAATATACAAGACAGCTGGGAGAGGCCCTTATCGAATTTGCCGACTCCAACGAGCTTTGATCATTCAAGTCCGTTGATGGCTTTATCTACTTCCTTTTTCACTTTTTCCAAATTCTGTGATGCGTCGATGATTACAAATCGTTGAGGATTTTCTTTTGCAAGTTGCAGGAATACGTTGCGAACCTCCGAAAGGAAATCCACTTTTTCAAACTTGGTCTGTGCATCACGGCTATTACATCTTGAAACGGCGATTTCAGGATCGATATCAAGCAATAAAGTAAGGTCCGGCACAATGCTCCATCCCCTGTGGAGCTGCTTGATCCACTCTACCGGATCATCGAACTTGTCTGTAAGGGTAGATGACTGATAGGCAATTCTGCTGTCTGAGCACCTGTCTGAAATTATCACTCTGCCGGCTTGCACTGCAGGGTTGATTGTATTTCGGATATGTTCTGCATGATCGGCTGTGAACAGTAAGAGCTCTGCAAGGGGATCAACATCCGAATGGATTGCCCGCATCACAGCCTGGCCGATCCAGTCTTTTGTAGGTTCGCGTGTAAAAATAATATCCGAATAAATGGGGTTTCGTTTCAGGTATTCCATTATGGTGGTCTTGCCCGAGCCGTCGATCCCTTCAATGGTGATAAGTTTTCCTTTCATTTACATCTCTCAGGTACGGACGGTGTCTTCACTGCCACATTGGGGACATTTTATAGGCATGAAGTTAGGGTCTGCCTGAAATACGAAGCTGCATGTATTGCATACAAAATATACCTTTGATTGATCTATATCATCCATATTTTCACCTGTATAATATTAAACGGTAAATAATATAACTATATTCTCCATTTTCAGTGTATGACGATTATAGGAGTAATTACCAGGGGTAAATACGGCAACCGATTGATAGAAACGCTCCATCAACATTCGGATTTCACAGTCAAAACTGCCTATCTGCCTGCCAGGTTACCCGATTTTTTGGATGAACCGGAAGAATTTGTAAAGAGGCTGGATATCAATTCGGATGTATTCAATGCAGACACCATAATAACTTACTCTCTGCACCCCGATATTACCCCTGTGATTGCCCGTATGGCAGGACAAGCTGGTGTGTCCTCATTGATCGTACCCGGAGGTCCGTCCCGGACATCTCCTGTCGAGATGGAAAAAATAGCTTCTGAATATGGAATCTATATCGAGGTGGATGAGATATGCTGTACTCTTCCGGACAAAAAGGAAACGACTCCATTTTCCAGCATATTCGGTATTCCGGAATTTAAAGTCTCCACCAAAAACGGCTATATATCGGATGTCAGGATCCTAAAAGGTGCGCCCTGCGGTAGCACATGGAAAATGGCGGAAAAATTGATCGGTACAAGAGTGGAGGATGCCCCGGCAAAGGCAGGGTTGTTGATCCAGCAATACCCCTGCAGGGCCGTAAGAGGGCAGCTGGGAGGAATTCATGAATCGGCGGAGTTACATAAAAAAGCAATGGAGAAGGCTCTAAAAACCTTCTCTGAAAAATGAATTTACTGGTTCTGCATTTTGATCCTGTCCTTGAGGATACATTTCCCACCTGTATGGCCGCCCAGGGGATTATGAGGGGTTCCCAGTGAGTTCATACATCTTGCCATAACCGCTGCACCTCTGGCAAGCCCGTCATCAACAAATACGACCTTTTCTTCGATTTTATCTCCCAATCCCAGTGTTTCCAGTTTTTCAAGGACAAGTTTGGGCTTGTCTCCTGAAATGCCAGCCCTGCCGGTGATTCCAATGGAAGTTTCAGGAAATACAATTCCTTCTTTCTGTGCCACTTCCACAAGGCGGTAGATTATACCTGCCATTACTTCATCGATTACTGCGAACAGGACCTTGAGTCCTTCTTCTTTGTAAATCTGTGCACCCAGCTCTGTCAGTTCATCCATTTTTGAACCATTGGTTCCTACATCACATCCAATGAGCACGACTCCCATTTCGGCTGCAGCGGCAGGGTTTACCGGGACACTTCCATAACGTTTGACATTTTCAGGCACCTTTTCGATAGATATCTCCTCCAACAAGTGTGTTGCATATTCCTTTATTTTCTTACCCTTCAGGAACATGGTAATCATGCCCGCAGGCTTCTCGTCAAAGATATCAAGAGCGGTTCCCAGTTCCAGGTCCACAAGCTGGGTTCCACGGATTATAGCATCTGGAATGGCTCCGGCATAGCCACAGAAGTTGCCAATGGTCTTTGCATATGGTTCTTCCGGGCTGATGACACGTCCATCAAGTGTGGTACCAAAATCCATCGATAAACAGGGATTGCGGAAATCAACATCCACCCATTTCGCTCCTTCTTTAATACCGGCGGTTGCAAGTTCCCCCTCCATCTCATTGGCCACGATTTCCACACCTGTGGCCCCGGTGGGAGGAAGGACACTGGCAACTGCACCATCAAAAATAACTTTGTTGAGTTTGCTGAACTTCTGGAATCTGGGATTTATGTTTTCCTGGGACATCGGAGGTGTCATATTCCTGGGAGGTACACCCGCCATAAGGCAGCCGTCTGCAAGAGCTTTTATAAATTCGCCCACTTCTTCCGGTGCATCGAATCCGGCCACCACACCGGTGGACCGAACAACGAAATGAACATCTTTTTCTATATCGAGGTTGGCTTTTTTGACAGCCTCCAGAAGTGTGTTCTTGACAAGTTCTGCCACGGATTCGCGGCTTAATTCCACCCCTGTAAGCGTCTTGCCGAATACTTCTTCTCCGGGTTTTGGTTCTCTGACATCCCTTGTCATCCTTACGGTTTTCACCACATGGTATGTTGTACCCTTTTCAAGATCTGTGGCCGTCAGGATGCATTTGGTGGTCGTATTGCCCACTTCTACAGAGGCCACTATGAAATAGGAATTGGATTTTGATTTCAGATCTATCAGTCTAACAGAAGGAGTTTGGGCTATTCTGGGCTTGTGTGACATAAAATCAATCCCTTTAGAGGAATGCTTTAAGTTTTTCCTGTATGTTTGCTTTTGGCAATGCGCCCACCATTCGATCTGCAAGTTTCCCATCTTTGAACACAAGAAGGGTTGGGATTGCAGTGATCTGGAATTTTCTCGCAGTAAGCTGGTTCTGGTCCGTATCGAGTTTGCCAAAAACGACATCTCCCTGCATTTGCCCGGCAAGGGAATCTATTATTG
>JBMCCK010000084.1:0-5055 GCA_048619255.1 Methanohalophilus sp.
AGTTTGCCAGATTTGTCATCCAGTTCGATAAGGGCAGCCGAGCCTTCCGAAGCCATACCGGTGTTCACAACAGTTGTGCCTTCCACTTCCATGACACCCCTATCCTCATGGATATGGCCACAGACGATCAGGTCCACCTTGCCCAGCATATCTGCTACAGCCTTGCAGCCTACATTGCCGGCTTCAATGCGATCCAGTGTACAGTAAGGAGGTGAATGGGACAGCAACACCAGATAATCGCCCTTCTGTCTTCCCTCAGCAGCCAGTTTGTCCAGGGTTGCTGCAATTTCCTCTTCCTCGATTTCGTAGGGAGTTTTGAAGGGTGTGGGATTGGATCCGCCCATCCCTATGAAAGCCACATTTTCCATGGTCCATAAACGCTCGTGGAGATTTATGGCCTTTGACTCATCCAGAATGCTGCAAATACTCTTCAGGTCACAGTTGCCTGGAACGGCCAGGGTTGGTTTGTCAAACATTCCCATCATCTCCAGGGCCTGCTCATCCGGCCCAAAGTTGGTAATATCTCCTGCAACCAGTATCAGATCCACATCTCCTGCCCTCTCAAGTATGGCAGGGATGCGTGTAAAATTTCCGTGTGCATCGGACATTGCAAGTATATGCATCATTTATGCTCCTTAGAAGTT
This sequence comes from Methanohalophilus sp., assembly GCA_048619255.1. Taxonomy (GTDB): domain Archaea; phylum Halobacteriota; class Methanosarcinia; order Methanosarcinales; family Methanosarcinaceae; genus Methanohalophilus. The sequence goes on from JBMCCK010000084.1 coordinate 645, forward strand.
CTTATCGCCGCCAAGGATACCGCTCAGACCGCCGCCTTCGCCCCTGTTTCTCTCTGGGCCAAGGCCTGTGGCAGCTGCAATCCTGTCAGCCAGTCTGGAGAATGGCAGGCTCTGCAGGTACACCGTACCGGGACCTGATACTGTAGCAAGGACCACTCCTTCTCCGCCAAACAGGGCATTCCTAAATCCGCCTATCAATTTTATGTCATAGTTCACAGATTCAGAAAAAGCCACAAGACAGCCGGTATCCACACGCATGGTCTCTCCTGCTGCCAGCTCTTTTTTGATTATCGTTCCACCGGCATGTATAAAAGCCAGGCCATCTCCTTCAAGTCTTTGAAGAATGAAACCTTCTCCCCCGAAAAGACCGGCACCGATTTTTTTGGAAAATGCAATACCCACCTCTATACCTTTGGCAGCACAAAGGAAAGCATCTTTCTGGCACAGGAAACTTCCACCTACTTCTGCCAGATCTATAGGAATGATCTTGCCCGGGTAAGGTGCACCAAATGCGACCCTTTCCTTACCGTCTCCCTCATTGGTAAAGGAAGTGATGAAAAAACTCTCACCGGTAACCATTCTCTTGAGTCCCTTGAAAAGTCCGCCGCCTGTTGATGTTTGCATTTTGATGTCCTGGCCCATATACATCATGGCTCCGGCCTCTGCCCTTACACTTTCGGAAGGGTCAAGTTCGATCTCCACAAGCTGCATGTCATTCCCAATGATATCGTAATCTATTTCGTCTGCCATTTGTGTGACTCCTGTTGGATTTACAATAATTTAATATTCTTTAAATTTATAAACTTGCTGAATTAGCGAAATACATAATCAAATTTAAATAGTACTGCACATTTTATCGGCATCAGAAATTGAAAGGATAACATATCATGAAACATTTTCTCATTATTGCCCATAAGGCTCATACTGCCGATGATTTTTCCCTGAATGACCTGCCTGGTTCTGCCGGCAGGATGGATATACTGTGTAGGTGTGTAAATTCAGCCCTTTTTCTCTCCCATGACCTGCGCCGGGATGTACAGATCCACCTCCTGCTTCTCGGGGAACCCGACCCTGGTAGGGTTGTCAAGTTTGACGGCGAGACCGTACGTTACCTGAATCCGGATGAAAGAAGCAGTGGCTCCCTTATCAAAAAGGCACTTGATAAGGATTCTTCTGACTTTGAGATTCGCTCTACTCCCGGAGTGACCGTGCGTGATGCAAACCTATCCACCCTCCTTTCGGAATTCAAGCAGCAGGGTTGCTCTCTTTATTATCTACTTGAAGATGGAAAGGAAATCCGTGAAGAAAGCCTTCCCCGGGAGGATATGGTCTTTATTCTGGGTGATCACAATGGTGTTACTGAAGAAGAAGAGGCCCAGATAGAAAAAGCCGGTGCAATAAAACTTAATATAGGCCCGATATCGCTCCATTCAGACCATTGCATTACAATTTTGCACAACGAACTTGACCGCAGGGAAAAAGAATATTAACCTTTTTGCTATTGGAAGTGAATACATGACCATAATGCAAACAGCAGCACGAATCATTGAGGAAGGCCCAATATGCGATAATTGTATGGGCAGACAATTTGCCCGCTTGCTTACCGGCCTGACAAATGCTGAAAGAGGAGAGGCTATCAAACTATCCCTCTCTTTAGAAGCTGCACGTATGATGAAAGAAGAAGGTTATAAGGATCTACTGGAAAAACTAGCTCTTTCCAACTCTTATGCATGTAAGACACTGAATGAGTCCTGCGAGGAAGAAGAATGCTGGGTATGCATTGGGCTCTTTGGTAATCTGGATGAATGGGTGGACAGAGCTATAAAGGCTCTTGAAGGGGTCGATTATTCCACTTTTGTCGTGGGTACAAAGGTTAGTGGACTGCTGGCTGAGAATGAAGAGATTCTATGGGCTGAATGCGGGGCTGATTATGCCGAGCAGCTGAAAACCGAACTTAACAGGGAGATAGGAAAACGCCTGGCAGCCCGCAGTGGCAAGGAAGTCAACATCAAAATGCCTGATGTTGTTGTTATGCTTGACATAGCAGAAGAAAATATTATACTGGAAATCCGCTCCGTTTACATAGAAGGTCGCTATCGCAAACTTGTGCGCGGCATACCCCAGACCCGATGGCCCTGCCGCAAATGCAAGGGCAAGGGATGTCAAAGCTGCGATGATACAGGTAAGCAATATCCTGAATCCGTGGATGAATTGGTCAGTGAACCTGTAATTGAAGCATTTGGCAGTGATGATACTAAATTCCACGGTGCCGGCAGGGAAGACATCGATGCCTTAATGCTTGGTGCAGGTCGCCCTTTTGTGATAGAAGCTCTTTATCCGGGCAGGCGTGACTACAATCTTTCAGACCTGAAAGAACAAATAAACAACAAAGCTGACGGTAAAATTGAAGTTGAAGGTCTCAAATTTGTGGACAAGGCCAGAATTCAGACCCTTAAGAACTCTACGGCGGATAAAGTTTATAAGCTTAAAGTTACATTCAGTGCCCCTGTTACGGAAGACTCCATCATGTCTGCTCTTGAGGACCTCAAGGGTAATCTTATCGAACAGCGCACACCACAAAGGGTGTCGCATCGAAGGGCTGATCTTGTAAGGAAACGTCAGGTGCATTCGATAGAACTCCTCGAATATCATCAGGGTCATGCAATAATCAGGGTTGATTGTGAAGGCGGGCTTTATGTGAAAGAGCTTATGTCCAGTGACGAGGGACGCACGACACCGAGCCTCACCGGTCTGCTTGGAATTGATGCAGTGGTTGAAGAACTTGATGTGGTCGATGTGAAGATCTAATTAACCGAATTATAATTTATATATCATCAACGGAGGAACATTATGCCAAAATCAAATGGTGAAAGATACTGTACAAGATACAAGCTTAAAAAGTCAATCAGGGAAAGAGGCCTATCTCCTGTGAGCAGGGCTATCCAGAGTTTCAGTGAAGGACAGAGAGTTCATATCGATATTGATCCCAGTGTCCAGAAAGGAATGCCAAATCCCAGATATCAGGGAAAGACCGGTAAAGTACTCTCTCAACGTGGACGTGCCTACATCCTTGAAGTACGTGAAGGAAATGCAAATAAGCAGGTAATTGTCCTGCCCCAGCACCTTAAACCCCAGAAATACTGATTTCTGGTCAGAAATGTAAATATCAAAGGCTTGCAGAAATAACTATATCTGCCTTGCCTCTGATAGTTTAGTCCGTTGCATTATACCTGCCTTAAAGGCAGGTCAACTTAAGGCAGAATGGATGAGTGCTTTCCAATGATAGTTAAAAAAGTTCTTGATGAAGAATTACTTACGTTACCCGAGGTCAGGGAAATTCTCCACCAGATTCTGGAAGAACGTGTCAATAACGAAGAAGAGCTTGGATATGAGCTGCGTAAAGCCATAAACCATGCAGACATGTTCTCAAGGACAAGTGCTGAAAAGGCACGCGAGTTTTTCAACAAATTGCTTGAAGTGGAGAAAATGAAACCGGAGATTGCAATTCGGATAGTGGACACAATGCCACTTTCAAGGGATGAGCTCCGTACACTTTATGCCAAAGAGAGATACACTCTCTCAGATGAAGAGCTTGACACCATCCTTGAACTCGTAATGGATTATATGGAATAAATTTATATTCCATATACGACTTTTTCTTTTAGATAATATCAATAGTCTTACTTGCACCGTGGAGGATATAATGAATACAAAGGGGAAAAAAGCTGAAAGAGAAGAGTACGCATGGGTTCTGGATTATCTTCCTTATGGAAATCCTAATGATCCACGTCCCACATACCAGAAAACACCCTTAGTCCAGGCAGTGGGTGATTCTAAATTCGTACTCATGGAACTTGTCCCCAAGGATAAAGTCACTCCTCAGATACAGTCCAGAGTCTATATTGGAGAGGGTGACAGGGAAATAATTGATCATGTCAAGCATCGGATTCATTACAATGATCTTACAAGTGGTGCACAACTTGAGCTTCCATATGTACTGGAGCAATCGGTAAAACATCATGAGGAGCGTTTTGTTAAGTTTTTCAATGAAGCTCATCCAATAACCACTCGCCAGCACATGCTAGAGCTTTTACCCGGTATTGGCAAAAAACTCATGTGGGCGATAATTGATGAACGTAAGAAGGGTGAGTTCAAAAGTCTTGAAGAACTCCATGAACGTGTGGGTGGAGTACATACGCCCCAAAAGGCTATTGTCAATCGTATCATGGAAGAACTTAAAGACGATAATATCAAGTACAGACTCTTCACAAGACCACATCGTCGCCCTCACAATGAATAAATGGTGTAGGTGTGGTATACTCTATTCTAAAAAAATATGGGATCAGGGGTGGCTCCCTTGACCAACATTTTTTGGTAAATGAATCGATACTGGATTCAATAGCAGAAGTTG
>JBMCCK010000085.1:0-4881 GCA_048619255.1 Methanohalophilus sp.
CGGGTAAGTGCTTTACAAAACCGGTGTGTATAACGATGTCTGCAAGATATATCTCATCGCTTTCCACTCCTGTTACCTGACCATTTTCAACAAGTATCTTTTTAGCCTCACTCTCAGTCTTTATATCAACTGTATCGGGTATAGAATACAGGATTGCATTGAGCAGTGCTTTGAGACCTTTTCTTGGATATCCCTGGGAATAGTTTGCCTTGTTTGTTGCAAGCCTTCCCAGAGATGAAAACTGGCTTGATACACTGTTAAACCGAAGTTGTAGTTGATTATGGTAATTTGCAGGGATTATGGATTGGAGGATAGAATCAACCGGTGGATTGTCGGGTTTTGATACAATACTGGCAAATTGTGCCTGTGTAATACTGTCCCTGACAAAACTGCTCCCTGTTAATATCCTGTGCACTGAGGTTTCCTTCATTGATTTGCCTGAAAGGAAATGAGAGATTGCATCAACAAAGTTATATGAATCGGTGGAAAGTGTCTTTGGTAGTGCATTATATACAGATTTTTTTGAAAGGTCGACCCCGAAGGTAGAAAGTGTCAATTCTTTGGTAAGGGTCTGTGCAATAAGTAATCTGTCTTTGCGGGGCAGTGCATCAAATACAGCAAATTCTTTGAGATTAGAAGGTACTTTTAGAAAATTGCGTTCAGTTCTGACAAAATAATTTCCGTAATCCTCGAAAACAGGAAGATAATCAAAGTAATTTTCCATCAATCTTTTCAAAGGTCCTACTTCCAGATGAGTTATTGCATGGGGGCCGGTATCAACCTGGAATCCATCAACATCATAACTGTTACAGTTCCCTCCAACCTGGCTATTCTGTTCCAGTACCAGTACTTTCTTTCCGTGTTTTGAAAGTGTCAGTGCGGCAAGCAAGCCTGTTGCTCCTGCACCAATTACAATGACATCATATTTATTCATAATATTCTCCTTAAAAGACCCGAATATTCAGGTTATTCTGTAAATTTATATATGTAATATATAACCAAGATTGACAGATGTATTTTTACTAAATACGACAATGGGTTTAAATAATTTAGGCAAAGTGAACAAATTGGATTAGGCATAAAGGTTTAAATCCTTATGACAGCTTTTATTCTAATACAATCAGATTATCCGTCCGGGTGATATTTTGAAGGTCAAATCAAGGGTACAATTGAGGAAATCCGATAGGAAGAAACTTTTTGAAGGGATGGAAGAAAAGTTTGGTAAGATCTGCCATCTTGAAGATAGTAAAATAGAAAGTGCCCGGGCAGATGACATGGAAGTCCTCATTGTAGAAGGAAAAATATTATTCTTCAAATATGAGGAAGATTGGCACCCTACAGTTAGGGGGGTGCTTGAATATGGTATAAATGAGTACGTGGTCGTTGTGGATCAGGGTGCAGTTAAATTTGTAATTAATGGCGCGGATATAATGAGTCCGGGTATTGTTTCGGCAGATCCTGTTATCAAAGAAGGGGATATTGTCGTTATAAAAGAGGAAGCTCATAATAAACCACTGGCTATCGGAAAGGCCCTTGTGCCCGGGCCCCAGATGGTTGCGGATTCAGGCAAAGCAGTAGAATCCCTGCATTATGTAGGTGATGAGTTCTGGAATCTGGAACTTTAAGGCAAAGATATCTTTAAAATATAATGAACGTTATAAGGACATTAGTTCTTTAATTCAAAATAAAAGGTGCGGACTATGGCATTCATGGACAAATTGTTCGGAAGTGGAACTAAAGCTACGTCTTCTGCAGAGGAGTACACTGAACTTGATCTTGGTAAATATGAAGAGGTAATGGATGAAGAACCTGCTGAAACTTACGTAAGAGTTGCTGAACTTACCAATCTTAATGAATTACCGTCCCTTAAAAAGGAAATATATGACGGTAATATCCTTATGATTGATATTTCCAATATAAAGGCTGACAAATTGATGTTGGACCGTGCTTTGAAAGATCTCAAGGAAGTTATAATCGATGTCCACGGTGATATCGCGGGCATTAAAGAAGATCAGGTATTGGTAACACCAACCGGCGTAAAAATAGACAGGTCCAAGGTAATTGGTGGGAGATATTGAACCCAGAAAGTGAAAGGAAAGAGGGATTTGATACCCAAACCACATGCCCCCTTTGCCATAATGAAATGATTATACACTGGCAGAGTGACGATATACCTTTTTTCGGTGAAGTTATGTATGTAACGAGTCGTTGCGAATGTGGTTTTCGTTTTACAGACACTATGATCCTGGCTCAGAAAGAGCCGATACGTTGTGAATTGAAAATAGAAAAGGAAGAAGACCTTAACTGCAGGGTTATCCGGTCAATATCTGGAACTATAAGAATTCCTGAACTTGGTATTGTTGTAGAACCAGGTAATGTTTCTGATTCCTATGTGACAAATATTGAAGGATTGCTATGCAGAGTCAGGGATGTAGTGGAAACTGCAATAAAATGGTCGGAAGATGATCCGGAAAAAAAGGCTGCCGGGAAAAAAATTCTGGAAAGGTTAAATGATACACTTTCCAGCAAGGCCAATCTTACTGTCATAATGGAAGATCCACTGGGCAACAGTACTATTATATCTGAGAGGGCATCCTGCAGCAATCTTACTCCGGAGGAGGCATCAGCACTTAAGACAGGGATGGTAATTCTGGATGCTGATTCCGCTGATTTTAAGGTTGACTCTTCTGAAAATATCCAACCTCTTGGAAATGACTATAAATAATGGGTCTATTTATCTTCGCAGGATTTTAAAAACAATTTCTGGTGACTTTATGGGCGAACAGGAAAAAGAAGCATCACTGCCATCAAAAGACAATTTCAGTGAATGGTATAATGAATTACTCCAAATTGCAAAGATAATGGATGTACGTTACCCAGTAAAGGGTCTCTATGTATGGCATCCCTTCGGTTTTACTATCAGGAAAAAATCATATTCTATTATGAGGGAACTTCTTGATAGGGACCATGAAGAAACAATGTTTCCCCTGCTTGTCCCTGAACCCGAGTTTATGAAAGAAGCACAGCACATAAAGGGATTTGAGGATGAGGTCTACTGGGTGACTCATGGGGGCACATCTCCTCTTGAAGTAAATCTTGCATTGCGTCCCACAAGTGAAACAGCCATATATCCTATGTATAAGCTCTGGGTGCGCTCTCATGCAGACCTCCCCTTGCGCCTGTATCAGATTGTCAACACATTCCGTTATGAGACAAAACACACGCGTCCCCTTATCCGCCTCAGGGAAATCACTTCTTTCAAGGAAGCGCATACGGTTCATGCTACATGGGATGAAGCCGCTGGGCAGGTAGATGAGGCGATCAGGATTTACAAAGAATTCTATCGGCGACTTGCAGTCCCGGTCCTGTCTTCCAAAAGACCTGAATGGGATAAGTTTCCGGGTGCGGATTATACGATTGCTGTTGATTCACTGATGCCTGATGGCAGAACGCTTCAGGTGGGTACTGCCCATCATTTGGGCAACAATTTTGCAAAGACTTTTGAAATAACCTATGAAGATTCTGAAGGGGAGCAGGTATATGCTCACCAGGCATGTTATGGAGTATCCGAACGCTGCCTTGCAGCACTAATTTCCATTCATGGTGATGACAAGGGACATGTACTTCCACCTGAGGTTGCCCCCGTCCAGGTTGTTATTATTCCTATCATATTTAAAAATCCTGAAGAAGTTCTTGCAGCCTGTAAAAAAGTCGCAGAAGAGCTCAATGATGCCGGTATTAAGGTCAAGACTGATGATAGCGATAAGCGCCCAGGGGCTAAATACTACAAATGGGAGATGCAAGGTGTACCGATCAGGCTGGAAATTGGTCCGCGTGACCTGAAAAATAAGGCAGCAATGATGGCAAGAAGGGACACCGGCGAAAAAGAACAGATTCCACTTGAAGATGTATCTTCAACCATAAAGGAGACCTTCGCAGATATACATAAAAACCTATATTCACAGGCTGAGGCACAATTACGGCAGCATATTTTCCTTTGTGAGGATCTGGAAGGAATCAAAGATAAACTGGTTCATGGAATTGTTCAAACTTACTGGTGTGGAAGAGAAGATTGCGGTAAAGAGATGGAAGATGTAATTGGAGCCGGAATACTTGGAATACCTAATGAACAACCTGACTGTAAGGGCAAAAAATGCTCACTTTGCGGTGAAAAGGCAGTCAATTCCATTTATATTGCAAGAACCTATTGAATTTATAAAACAAAACAGTGGTTATCATGGATTCATTCCTACCTGGACATAAAGATGTACCCGACAATCCTCTTTTCGTATGCGTGCTTTCCAATACTGAAACTGCATATATAGAGGGTCTTTCAGCCGCAGGAAAGAGTGCCAAAATGACAGATTATACGCCTGCAGGAGACGCTGAATTGCTGGAAACGGGAAATATAATAAGTGTTCCCGTACTGCCTATGACTCCTCCCTTCAACACCCCTACGCCTGGACTCACTACACGTGCCGTTCTGGTTACTACGGGAGTTCCTCATGTATTTGTGCGTGCGGGTATGAAACTCACCCCCAAGGTTCCGATGATAGACCTTGAAGTTCCTGCAGGGGCGGATATACGTAATGAAATCGCAGTAGATGATCCGCACACCGTTTTCAAACGTGCAGAAGAAGCAGGTAAGAACCTTAAAGGAAAGTCTGATTTCATAGTTATTGGTGAGAGTATTCCCGGTGGGACGACAACAGCTCAGGCGGTTCTTAACGCTCTGGGATATGATGGAAAGGTGAGTAGTAGTGCTTCAGTGAATCCTGTAGGACTGAAAGCACAGGTTGTAAAGCAAGCTCTTGAGTCTTCAGGTATCACTCACGGAAAACTCAGGCAAGATCCTTTTGAAGCTGTACGCTGTGTGGGTGA
>JBMCCK010000086.1:0-4868 GCA_048619255.1 Methanohalophilus sp.
CCGATGGCGTTTTTTTGCCTGGTGCTTATAATCTGTTCCGCAACACCGGTATTTGCCGGAATAGAGGTTGCAAATATATATCCTCTTACTGATGACTTTAGCAGTGACTATCATTATCCTGCATGGAGCCCGGATGGAACGCAAATAACTTATATGAATGATAAGGCGATATGGATAATGGATGCAGACGGTAGTAATCCCCATGTCATTTATGATGGAATGAAATGGGATGGAGATCCCTGTTTTTCTGCAGATGGGAAGGAAATCTATTTTGCCTCAGAATCCCGAAAACCCTATTCTTCTACCTACATCAATCTTTTTAAGATGAATGCTGACGGATCCAATATCACACAATTAACCGATGGTGCAGACCGCCGCTCACCTTCAATCAGTCCTGATGGTTCAATGCTTGCATATTTATCCAATATCGCGGGTAATTATGACATATGGGTAATGGATTTAACAAACAAATCACATAGGCAGTTGACCTTTACTTCAGAAGATGAAGGCAAACCTTCATGGTCTCCTGATGGGGATGAATTAATTTACTCTTTTAAGGGTAATTTATGGTTGACAGATGTAGAACTTGATAAATCCAGGCAACTTACCCATGGTACTTCCAATGATGTCGATCCTTTTTTCCTGCCATCAGGGGAAAAGATAGTGTTTATTTCTGATCGTAGAGGAGAAACCAATATCTGGTTGATTGATACTGAAGATGATGAGAGGCAATTGCTTACTGATGACAGGAAAGTTGAATATTCTCCTGCAGCAGGTCCTGATGGCAAAAAAATAGTTTTTGGAGCCAGAGCAAATGAAACTTTTGATCTCTGGATGCTGGAAATGGAAAATCCTGAAGTAAGTGACGGGGTTTCCGGTATCAATGTAGAAGACACTAATGTGGACGCAATGGAGGGAGAGGATATTTCGTTAACCTCTGAAAACAACCAGAATATGGATGAAGGCTCCGGTGGATTGTTAGGTAATAATCTTGCTTTGTTTGTCGGAGGACTTGTACTTGGCATAATTTTATTCCTGGTAGCCAGATTAATTTTCAGGAAAATGTAATTGTGTATTTACAACTAATTGCACTTTGAATTAATCTTTTATTCTTTCCATCGAAATACTTATAGCCTACTTTGAACCTGTATAGGCAGGTTCCGATGATGAGTGCAGTAATAGGTTTGGAAGATGGGACAATTGTCACAGGCACCGGTTTTGGTGCCGAAGGTACAGTTTGCGGAGAACTCGTTTTTACTACTCAATATACCGGTTATGAGGAGGCACTAAGTGATCCTTCTTATAAGGGTCAGATCCTTATGTTCACTTATCCCCTTATCGGCAATTATGGTGTCAGCGATGAATGTTTTGAATCAGATGGTGTAAAGGCCGAAGGCCTTGTAGTCAGACAAGCATGTCCTGACCCTTTTCATCACAATTCAAAACGCACCATTTACAAACTTATGGAAGATGAGGGAAAACCCGGTATTGCCGGGGTTGACACCCGGATGCTTACCCTGAATAACAGGGAGCATGGTACAATGAGAGCTGCCCTTATTAATGGAAGTGATGACGGGGAAGCAGCCGTGCAGCTTGCAAGGGAGCAACCCAGAATATCAGATCTGGACCTTGTGTCCAAAGTAACATGTAATGAAGCATATACTGTAAAGAGTAAGGTTAATACCTCTGATAAAAAACATATTGTACTTATTGATCTGGGTATGAAAGCCCATATCATGGATAGCCTGCTTGCAAGAGGTATGGATGTAACAGTAGTTCCTGCATCAACACCTGCTTCAGCAATAAGTGATTATGAACCTGATCTTCTGTTTCTTTCCAATGGTCCGGGAGATCCACAGAATGCGATAGAAGCTACAAAGGCTGTGAATTATTTTGCATCGGAATTACCCATTGCAGGTATATGTCTGGGCCATCAGGTTATTTCAAGGGCCATGGGAGCGGATACATACAAACTCAAATTCGGACACCGAGGGGCCAACCAGCCGGTAAAGGACCTTTCAAGTTCGATTGTACATATTACTTCCCAGAACCATGGATTTGCCGTTGATAATGATTCTCTTGAGGCAACTGATCTATACACTACTGAGCTCAATACCAATGACAACACGATTGAAGGTGTGGCACACAGGGATCTTGATATCCTGAGTGTACAATACCATCCGGATGCACATCCGGGACCAATGGATACTGAAAAACGATTCTTTGATCGAATTTACAAAATGGCAGGGGGCGATAAATGATGCCAATAAGGACTGACATAAAAAAGATAATGCTCATAGGTTCCGGTCCAATTATGATAGGACAGGCTGCAGAATTTGATTTCTCAGGAAGTCAGGCCTGCCGCTCCCTGCGTGAAGAAGGATTTGAAGTCGTACTTGTAAACTCCAATCCGGCAACTATCATGACAGATCCGGAGATGGCGGATGCTGTTTACATTGAACCTCTGGAAGCCCCGCTAATCGGTGAAATCATTGAAAAAGAGCGGCCCGACGGTATAATTGCCGGATTGGGTGGACAGACGGGCCTTAATGTTACAAGTGAACTTGCAGAGCTGGGTATACTTGAAAAATACGGCGTAGAGATGCTGGGCACGCCTCTTGATGCAATCACAAATACCGAGGACCGGGAACTTTTCAAGCAGACCATGGAAAACATCGGGGAAAAAGTTCCCCGCAGCAAGGCTATTTCCTCTTTGCAGGAAGCAGAAGAAGTGATAGATGAACTTGGTCTTCCCATTATTGTCCGACCGGCCTATACCCTGGGAGGTGCAGGCGGGGGAATTGCCCATACAAAGGAAGAACTATTGCAGATCGTGGATAGGGGAATCCGGCTGAGCCGCATAAATCAGGTGCTTGTGGAGGAAAGTGTCCTGGGCTGGAAAGAATTTGAGTATGAAGTAATGCGTGATTCAAATGATACCTGCATTGTTATCTGTAATATGGAAAACATTGACCCCATGGGTGTCCATACAGGTGAATCAATAGTAGTTACCCCTTCCCAGACACTTAATGATGAAGAGCACCAGATGCTCAGGACCGCAGCTATCAAGATAATCCGGGAATTGGGTATTGAAGGTGGATGTAATATTCAGTTTGCAACAAAGGACGGCGAATATCGTGTAGTGGAGGTCAATCCCCGTGTGTCCCGTTCTTCAGCTCTTGCCTCCAAGGCGACCGGTTATCCGATTGCCCGGGTAACCGCCAAGATTGTTGTGGGAATGACACTTGACGAAATCCTCAATGATGTTACCAAGAAAACCCCTGCATCCTTTGAGCCAACTATTGACTATGTGGTTACAAAGATACCCAGATGGCCCTTTGACAAGTTCGTAACTGCAGACAAGACACTTACCACGGCCATGAAGAGTACCGGTGAGGTCATGGCTATCGGAAGGACTATTGAAGAGTCCATGCTAAAGGCCATCCGTTCCCTGGATAACGATATGGACTTTGATATTAAAGGCAGGGATGACCCGGAGATTATCACACTACTTAAAACGCCAACAAGCGAACGTCTTTTTGTAATATATGAAGCCCTGAAGAAAGGTTACTCCATAGAACAAATTTCTGAATATACGGGCATAGACCATTTCTTCCTGCAAAAAATGGCCAATATTGCAAATATGGAGTCCCAGGTTGCAGAACAACTTTTCCAAAACGGAAAAGCAAATATCGATCTCCTTCTAGAAGCCAAGAGAATGGGATTTACTGACAGCAGGATAGCCAAATGTTGTTCAAAGACCCGGGAAGAAATAAATGATATACGCAGGGACGGGGCCATCACTTCCACTTACAAGATGGTGGATACATGTGCGGCAGAATTTGCTGCAGAGACACCTTATTATTATTCATGTTATGAAACCATGTGTGAATGTAAGCCCACAGACAGAAAGAAAATCCTGATTCTGGGTGCCGGTCCCATACGTATCGGACAGGGAATAGAGTTTGATTACTGTACGGTGCATGCAGTCCAGGCCATACGTGAGGAAGATATAGAAGCCCATATCATCAATAACAATCCTGAAACGGTTTCTACTGACTATGATACTTCGGATAAGTTGTTCTTCGAACCCCTGACACTTGAAGATGTAATGAATGTCATTGAAAGGGAAAATCCGGACGGTGTGCTTGTACAATTTGGTGGGCAGACTTCGGTTAACCTTGCAATCCCCCTGCAAAAGGAACTTGCCAGGCGTACAGACCTGAAGACGAAGATAATGGGAACTTCCCCTGAAAATATGGATGTGGCAGAAGACAGGGAAAAATTCAATCAGCGTCTTGCAAAAATGAATATCAATCAGCCGGATGCAGGCTATGCAACCTCTGAAAAAGAAGCCCTTAAGGTTGCAGATGATATTGGTTATCCGGTCCTTGTACGTCCCTCTTATGTACTTGGGGGAAGGGCAATGGAGATTGTTTATGATTCCACAGATCTGGAACGTTATATGATAGAAGCTGTCAGGGTATCACCCGAACATCCCATCCTTATTGATGATTTCCTTGAGGGCGCGGTGGAGATCGATGTGGATGCTGTGAGTGATGGTAAGGATGTATTGATCGGTGCTATCATGGAACACATCGAAGAAGCGGGAGTACACTCCGGTGATTCTGCCTGTGTGATCCCTCCATATGATCTATCAGAGGACATCCTTGAAACGGTTCGGGATTATACCAGAAAGATTGCTATGGCGCTTGAGGTAAAGGGTCTTATAAACATCCAGATGGCAACCAAGGATGGTGAGGTTTATGTACTGGAAGCAAATCCAAGGTCCAGCCGTACTATCCCCTTTGTATCAAAGGCTTCCGGAGTTCCCCTGGCAAAGATCGCTGCACAGGTTATCATCGGTC
>JBMCCK010000087.1:0-4849 GCA_048619255.1 Methanohalophilus sp.
TGAATTCCTTTTTGTCGATGTCGATTGTAATTCCGCCACAACCGGCAACACATGGTTTACCCATTCCTCTGGCAACAACTGCTGCATGGGATGTCATTCCACCGCGAACAGTGAGTACACCTTCAGAAGCTGCCATTCCTCCGATATCCTCCGGTGATGTTTCAGTACGTACAAGGATGGTCTGTTTTCCTTCCTTGGATTTCTCTTCGGCATCCTCTGCTGTGAATATAACCTTTCCGACCGCTGCACCTGGTGAGGCTGGTAAGCCTGTAGCAACTACATTGAGGTTTGCACCGGGATCTATCATTGGATGGAGAACTTTATCTATCTGTGAGGCTTCGATACGTGATACTGCAGTTTCTTTATCAATGAGGCCTTCTTTTTCCATATCCACGGCTATTTTGATAGATGCTTTTGCAGTCCGTTTACCGGTTCTTGTCTGAAGCATGTAAAGATTACCTTCCTGGATGGTAAACTCTATGTCCTGCATGTCCCGGAAGTGATTTTCCAGTTTCCTGTAGATGTCTACCAGTTCATCATAAACTGCAGGCATGCTATCCTGGAGTGCTTCGATGGGTTGTGGGGTGCGTATTCCTGCAACTACGTCTTCTCCCTGGGCATTTGTGAGGAATTCGCCGAAGAAGCATTTTTCACCGGTAGCAGGGTCACGTGTGAAAGCAACACCTGTTCCGGATTTTTCACCCATGTTTCCATAAACCATACTCTGTACGTTTACAGCAGTACCCCAATTGTCAGGTATATTATTCAGGCGGCGGTATTTTATTGCTCTCTGGTTGTTCCAGGAATTGAATACAGCATCGATTGCCATCTGGAGTTGTTTTCTGGGATCCTGTGGAAACTCTTCCCCTGTATTGTCCTTTATTATTGCTTTGAATTTTTCGACAAGGTATTTGAGAGAATCCGTGTCCAGTTCGGTATCCAGTTCTACATCCAGCTCTTTTTTCCGGAATTCGATTACCTTTTCAAAATTTTCAGTCGATATTCCGAGTACAACATCTGCGAACATTGTCAGGAATCTTCTGTAACTATCATAAGCAAAACGCTCGTTAGATGTCTTTTTTGCAAGTCCTGTGACAGTTTTGTCGTTTAGGCCGAGATTGAGAACAGTATCCATCATTCCAGGCATTGAAACCCGTGCTCCGGAGCGAACAGAAAGGAGGAGGGGATTGTCCGGATCGCCAAATTGTTTGTTATTTGCTTTTTCGAGTTTTTGTAAAGCCCGGTTCACCTCATCAAGCATTCCGGGTGGATATTGATTGTCTCTTGTATAGAGCACGCACACTTCGGTGGTAATTGTAAAGCCTGGAGGTACCGGAATACCCAGGTTTGCCATTTCGGCAAGGTTTGCGCCTTTACCACCCAGCAAATCTTTCATGCTGTTTTTTCCTTCGGTTTTATTATTTCCAAAAAAATAAACGAATTTTTTATCTGCCACTAACTTTCCTCCCATGGAAATGTAGATTCCTGATTATATGTAGGGTCCTGTTTGTTAGTAGATGACACAATAGTTCATTTTATATTAAGGTTTAACGATGCATCATATTTTAAAACAAAAATGAAAAAATTCCAGGTGAATTTATTTTATTTAAATCCTCATTTTGTGCCCGGGAATGGCCTATATTTCTATTAAAGGTGTTGCGATACATTTATATATAATTAATTTAATCTATTTATACTTCCAAATTACCTTATATAATGGAAAATGCATATGAAAAGGCTTGGAGTAGTATCCCACCTGATAGGTGGCAGGAAACTTATAGTAAAAGGCTCCGAAAGCATGTCTTCATGCAATATAAAGGAATTGCCCCGGAAAGGTTCGGCAGTTCTGGACAAGAAGGTTGCAAGAATTGGCAAAGTTTCCGACATAATAGGGCCGGTTTCTCGGCCTTATGTTGTAGTCAAAATTTTTAGTGATGTACCCGATTCGAAGATAAAAAGCTGGGTTCGAGAAAAGGTGTATGTCAAATAATTAATGTTTACGTTTTTATTCCGTGATTTTAATCAGAGGTCCAATACATGGTAGAAGTTGAAAGGGTAAGGTATTCAGACACTTCCGAACGAGAAAAAATGCGTGCTATGATAAAAGCACGTCGTGAAAAGGAAAAGAATACTGATGTAGAGAATAAGGCACTTGAGTGCCCAGAGTGTGGTAGCCGCAATCTTGAACAGGATTATGAACGTGCAGAACTTGTATGTGCTGATTGTGGTTTAGTAGTTGATGCTGATTTCGTAGATGAAGGACCTGAATGGCGGGCTTTTGACCATGACCAGAGGATGAAGCGCTCCCGTGTGGGCGCCCCGATGACCTACACGATACATGACAAAGGTCTCTCCACAATGATCGATTGGAGGAACCGGGATTCTTATGGAAAATCTATATCCTCCAAAAATCGTGCCCAGTTGTATCGTTTGAGGAAATGGCAGAGACGTATCCGTGTCAGTAATGCAACTGAACGGAATCTGGCGTTTGCTCTTTCTGAACTTGACAGGATGGCCTCAGCCCTTGGTCTTCCCAGGACGGTTCGTGAAACAGCCGCTGTTGTTTACAGAAAAGCGGTTGACAAAAACCTGATTCGTGGTCGCAGTATTGAAGGTGTTGCCGCAGCTGCTCTGTATGCGGCATGCAGGCAGTGCAGTGTTCCAAGGACACTGGATGAGATTGGAGAAGTATCCAGGGTCAGCAGGAAAGAAATTGGTAGGACATACCGTTTCATTTCAAGAGAATTATCCCTCAAACTCATGCCTACTTCCCCGATAGATTACGTGCCAAGGTTCTGTTCAGGCCTCAGTCTGAAAGGTGAGGTACAATCCCGGGGTGTAGAAATCCTGAGGCAGGCATCGGAGAAAGAATTAACAAGCGGCCGTGGACCTACAGGTGTTGCTGCTGCGGCTATCTATATCGCCTCCATCCTGTGTGGGGAACGCCGCACACAGCGTGAGGTTGCAGATGTGGCAGGTGTGACAGAAGTTACTATCCGTAATCGGTATAAGGAACTTGCAGAGGAACTCGATATCGAGATAATCCTCTGATTATGGAAGGATAATTTTAATATCCTTCAACTTCTTTTCTCCCCTATCCATGCTTGCAATACTGGACATGCTGTTTGTGGGATTTGCAATAGGTCTTACAGGAGCGCTTGTGCCTGGTCCGATGCTTTTTGCCACTATTGAGGGTTCTTTGAAAAAAGGATGGAGGGCAGGGCCTGAAGTTGTCCTTGGTCATGCTTTGATTGAGCTTTTAATTTGTATTCTAATTGTGCTGGGCCTTACATCGCTGATCGGGGACGGGGAAATGTCCATTATATCCTTTGTAGGGGGTCTGGTACTTGTTGTATTTGGCTTACTTACGATAATACAGTCCCGGGATACATCTATTGATTCAGTTTTATCCGATGGGGTTCTAACAAACCCTGTTTCTGCAGGTATACTTACTTCGGCTTCTAATCCTTATTTCTGGATATGGTGGCTGGCTGCCGGGAGTGCACTTGTCCTTCGGGGACTGGAGATAGGTATATTTGCTGCTGTGATGTTTATAGTCGGACACTGGATGGCTGACCTTGGATGGTTTACCTTTGTTTCCGCATCTCTTAGCAAGACGAGAAGTTTCTTTTCGGGAACTTTATACAGGGGTGTCCTTGCATGTTGTGGGGTTTTCCTGATGGGATTTGGTACTTGGTTTGCTCTTGGGTGATTTAATGGAACGCTTGTGTGTGAAAGTGAAAAAACGGTTTGGAGAGCCTGTCAGGCAGGCACTGGCGGAGATGGAATTACTGGATAATTCATACAGGCTGTCTGCGGATGATGACTGTCTGTATGTGCCTGTTATGGAAAATTGTCCGGAAGATGTTTGTTCAAATCTCCCCCATGCGGCAGAACTGGTAAAACATGACCTGCAACCCAACAAGAAACAGGTCACTCCTGAAAGTTTGCTTGGTTTTTCTCCCTCTTTTGAAATAGTGGGGGATATTGCAATTCTTGACGGTGATGAAGAGGAACCTGAAAAGGTTGCCCGGGCCCTTCTGGAATTTCGAAAGAGTCTGCGTGTGGTCTTACAGGAGGAATCCGGGATCACAGGGGAATTTCGGGTACGCAGTTTCAGGGTGGTTGCCGGGGAAGACAGGACAGAGACGGTGCATCAGGACCATGGATGCAGGTATCAGGTGGATATCGCGAAGGTTTATTTCACCCCCCGGCTTTCCACAGAAAGACAACGTGTGGTTTTGCAATTGAAACCGGGAGATGTAGTTGTGGATATGTTTGCAGGTGTGGGTCCATACAGTATCCCGGCGGCCAAAAAATGTGGTTATGTGTATGCGATCGATAAAAATCCGCAAGCAGTTGAGTACCTACAAAAAAATGTCGAACTCAACCGGCTGGATAATGTTGAAGCCTTTGTGGCAGACGCCCGGAACCTTCCGCAGAGGCTGGATCAGGTAGCAGACCATGTTATCATGAACCTGCCTCACAATGCATGTGATTTTGTCAATGAGGCCGTGGCCCTGACAAAATCCGGGGGTGTTATCCATTATTACGCAATGGCACACGAAGATGATCTTTTTGGTCCTTCTCTTTGTCTGATCGAGGAGGCCGTAAAAAAGGCAGGCAGGAAATTTGAAGTGCTGGTTACACGCTCGGTCCGTTCGTATGCCCCGCATCAGTATAACATATGTATCGACATGCGGATTTATTGATATTATGCAGGTAAAATAGCGAAATTGTTAAATCCTAATATCCGTATCTGGATACGCATCTATGTGCCGTCGTGGCTTAGTGGTATAGCGGCTGATTCGTAATCAGCAGGCCGGGGGTTCGAATCCCCCCGACGGCT
>JBMCCK010000088.1:0-4827 GCA_048619255.1 Methanohalophilus sp.
AGAGATATTATACCTACAATAAATTGGCCCTTGATGCAGCAATGGACTCTATCAGTATCCTTGAAAATGAAGACAGGGATACAAAATATGTCATGACCGTCAATATTGCCGCGCTTGACACAGCAGGACTCTACAGGGGTTATGAAGGTTATAGCCAGTGTATTGAAAACCTTGATCCCTGATAGTGCCCCTTTATGAGAAATGCCAAAAAAACAATCTGGCACTGGTTATAACGTCTGACCATGGCATGGCATTTCCTGATGCTGAATCAAGAGGAGGGGCAAAATCAGAGAAATATGCTTCTGCAAATGAGGTTCGCAATGTGCCATTGATAATTTTGTCCCCCAACATTAAACAACAACGGATCCAGGAAACGATTGGTCAGGAAGATGTAGCACCAATTCTGTTGAGTACACTTGGCATTGCGGATAGACCTGCTTTTTGTGAGGGAAAGGAAAAGAACCTGAAAGAATCTGCAACGATAAAGGTCGTGTCACCGGGTATTACCAGTATGAAACTTAGCAGCGGTGGTAAAGAAGTTTGTTCTGGAAACAATGATTCCGTGTACTATATAACCGGCCTTAAGAAAAATAAACAATACACTCTGGAAACAGTGATTGATAAAAGTGGTGATACATACAAGGAAACACTATTTATCGAAAACGACAGAATAATTGAAATAAAGGAACAAGATGAAAATCAGGACTCGACCGCTTCCCTGGAAAACAACATGCACCTTATGGGAGGAATTTTAATAGGAGTTATTAATCTCACAGGCCTGACAATGATTTTCAGGATAATGCGCAATTGATAGGTTTTTACGGGATTTGCAGACCTATCTATATGCTATTTCATCACAAATTATTTTAAATATCAGTCATTTATAAAAACCAATGAGAATCGGCATATTGGGGCCTGAAAGTTCATATTCTGAAAAAGCTGCAAATATATGGAAAGCACACCTAGAAACGAGTCCGGATATTTTATATCTGAAGGATATTTCAGAAGTATTTGAAGTTCTTCAGGAAAATTCCATAGACTATGGTGTAGTACCAATAGAAAATTCCATTGAAGGTTCTGTCGGCGTTACCCTTGACCTGCTGCTGGAGCATGAATTTTCAATCATCGGGGAAGTTGTGGTTCATATCCATCACTGCCTGCTTTCAAGGGGGAGGAAAGAGGATATAAAAATAATTCTTTCCCATCCCCAGGCACTGGCACAATGTCGCCATTTCATCCGGAAGAATCACCCGGATGTGGAGATCAGAACTACAGGTAGCACTTCCCATGCTGCTAAACTTGCAACCGAGTTTCCGGAAATGGCTGCCATTGCTTCCAGAAGGGCGTCTGAAAGTTTCGGGCTTGACATTCTTGCAGAAGACATACAGGATTGGAAACCGGATCTCACCCGGTTTGTAGTAATTGCCAGAAAGCAAGACAAGCGAATTCAAACCTGTACACATGACTGCAAAACTTCAATTATCGTCTATCTTGATAAGGATCACCCGGGGGCCCTCTATGAGATGCTGGGCGAGCTTGCTACAAGAAGGATCAATCTGACAAGGATTGAATCACGCCCTTCCAAAATGTCCCTGGGAGATTATGTGTTCTACATCGATATGAATGGAAGTATAAAAGATCCCGATGTAAAAGAAGCACTTGACAACCTGAAGCAGAACGTTTATATGTTAAAGAATCTGGGTTCCTACCAGAGTTACATGGAAGAGTGAAATTCGATGACCGGGGCAGAGGATCTTGAACAATTTATTAATCGCCAGGAAAATGCTGTTCGCAAATACCGGCGGTTATTTAAACTGGCAGAATTTGTCATCCTGACCCTTGCCATTTATACTGTCCTGCTTTTGGTAAACATGGAAAATGCCTTTGGACTGGTAAGAGCACTGGAATTATATGTCGGGAAAAGTTATGATGTTGCTTCATTGACAATTTCATTTTCAACTATTGCCCTTCTTCTTATTTCAATTGGAGTTTCCCTTACAGTAACTTTGCTACTCTATAGAAGAGAAAAGAGCACTTCAATTATCTTACTGGCAGAAGAGAAATATCCGGCCCTGAAAGAAAGGCTCAGGACAGCCTATGATAACCGTAATCTGAACAATGTTATAGTTAAGGATTTGATTTATTCAGTACTGGAAGGTACAAAGGAAATTCATTCATCTGCTTTTCTTGACAGGAAAAAACTCAAGGTTACACTTATTCTTTTAATTTTCACTACCTCAGCCCTTGGCATAGTTATATATTCAGATTTTCGCACAGATATAACTCCCGAAGGAATGAAAGAAGTAATCGACAACATCCCCGGGATTCCCGGTAATGGTGATACTCCTGAAGATTATTTCCCCTCTGATGGAGAAGGAAATGATAATGGAAGGGAGAATATTACAGGTGAACCGGCGGTAGTCGTGGTGGAAGGTGAAGAAGTGGACCTAAGTATACCGCCGGGATCAGAATCCGGTTTTACCCCTACCGGTGAAGAAGATGAAAACCAGCCGGAATTTAAACCTTCTTCTTCCTATGAAGTCGGACAGATGACAGCTCCGGCTTATCTTGAAGAACTGCCAAAGGGGTATGAACCAATCATAAAATCATATTTTGAAGAATTAACCAGATAATATATCAGGAGTAATTATATGGACAAAAGTTCTCAATCAGGTGAAGCGGATATCTACCGTAATACCAGTGATATTTTTACCAATCTTTTCAATGAGATTTCAAAAGTAATTGTGGGACAGAAGGAAACAGTGGAGCAGATTATTGTTTCTATCCTGTGTAATGGGCATACACTTGTGGAAAGCAATCCGGGTCTGGGAAAAACCCTCACAATATCCACCATTGCAAAGGTCATGGACCTGACATTCAGCAGAATCCAGTGTACTCCGGACCTGATGCCTGCGGATATCACAGGCACCCATATTATAGAGGAAAGCGGCGGGCACAAGGAATTTAAATTTGAAGCAGGACCTGTTTTTGCCAATATTGTGCTTGCAGACGAAGTAAACAGGGCATCCCCTAAAACCCAGTCTGCCCTGCTTGAAGCAATGCAGGAAAAACAGGTGACTGTAGGAAATGATACATTTATCCTGGACAAACCCTTCTTTCTCCTGGCAACCCAGAACCCTATAGAGATGGAAGGTACATTCCCTCTTCCCGAGGCCCAATTGGACAGGTTCTTGCTCAAGGTCCTGCTTGATTATCCCTCTTTTGACGAGGAAAAGGAAATCGTGCGACGTTACACCATGGTGGATATACCTGAAGTAAGCAGGGTTCTCAAGAAAAACTCGGTACTGGAACTTCAACGCCTGACCCGGGAAGTACCTATTGCCGAGGACATAAAGGCCTATGCCATTAAAGTCGTTATGACAACGCGTAACTGGAAAGAACATCTGGAATACGGTGCTTCTCCACGTGCCTCTATTGGATTGATACTTGCAGCCAAGGCCCGCGCACTTATTCACGGGCGTAATTATGTAAGCAAGGAAGATGTGGATACAATGGCTTATCCAATACTCAGGCATCGCATAATACTGACGTTCGAATCTGAACGCAGAGGAATTACTCCGGACAAGGTTGTTGGTGAGATCATAAAAAGAACTGAATGAGCTTTTCCCACAAATAACAAAGGGCCTCTTCAATGACTGAAAAAAGACATAGCATTGATGTTAGTTTCCTGAAGGAACTTGACAGGTTTTCCTTTATGGTACGCAAACGAGTATCCAGTGTGTATGCCGGTAGCCGTCGCTCAATCCACAGTGGGAAGGGACTGGATACCCGAGGATACAGGGAGTACCATTGGGGAGATGAACCAAGGACTATTGACTGGAATGCCTATGCGCGTACTGAAAAACTCTATGTAAGGGAATTTGAGGAAAGTAAATCCCTGATAAACCATATCCTGCTGGATGCAAGCAACAGCATGGAATATTCATCTGACG
Source organism: Methanohalophilus sp. (assembly GCA_048619255.1). GTDB lineage: Archaea > Halobacteriota > Methanosarcinia > Methanosarcinales > Methanosarcinaceae > Methanohalophilus. The sequence continues at coordinate 3,954 of JBMCCK010000088.1, forward strand.
GGCCTACCAAATTCGAATATGGTGCGATGCTTGCTATCGGGTTTGCTTATCTTGTAACAAAAGATAATGACAAATTCTCCATTTCAACATTTGCCACCAATGTTAGCTTCAGTCAGCCAAAACGTGGCAGGAAATACCTGCTCAGGGCTATCGACAGTCTGGCAGAAGCAGAAACCGGGGGCAAGACATCCATTGAAGAGTCTGTTAAACAGTACGAAAAAGCGATACGTTCGCGTTCCCTTGTAATAATAATTTCTGACTTCCTGGACGATCCAAAATCCATCGAATCCGCGATATACAGGCTTTCAGTCCATGAACTCATCGTGATACAGGTAATGGATAAAACTGAAAAGAATCTGCAAATAGACAGTCTGGCAAAATTGACAGATATGGAAAGTGATGAAGAATTGCAAACCTATGTCAGCAAGAATTTCCAGAAGAGCTATCAGGAATTGCTCAACGAGCATGTCTACAGGATACAGGAAGCCTGTGACCATGCAGGAGCGGACTTTTACCAGTTCTCAACCGATAAACCAATCTTTGAGGCATTCCTTGAAACACTGAGCAGCAGGAGGCGATGGTAATGCCCTTTGATAACATAATGGCCCTGGCAGCTCTTGCAAGTGTGATCCCTTTAATAATAATTTATCTTCTCAGGCCCAAACCCGTTCAACTAAGTATACCTTCCCTGATGTTTTTAATGCAGGTGGAAAAGCAGAAAGAACGTTTTTCATCAATTCGGAAACTGCTCAAAGACCCGCTATTTCTTATCCAGCTGCTTGTACTAATACTGCTTTCCACCGCTGCAGCAGCGCCTTTTTACACCTCACAGGAAGACCTGAGCGATGAACATACTGTGATTGTCATTGACGCT
>JBMCCK010000089.1:0-4827 GCA_048619255.1 Methanohalophilus sp.
CACCAAAGATCTTCTGGAAAAAGCCAGGGCCCTCCTGAATTTGAAAATATTCCAGCCTCAATCTTTAACTCTTGACTCTCTGGAAGTTACATTTAAAATATACGAAATACTTGAAAAGAGTATCCTTTCTGAAAATCCCAGACAGTATACCAGCATACAAAACCTTGAGTACCGCGGTGTCGGACCCGGACTACATTCTGAAAATGAGACAGAGGAAGATACAGGAAAAGCATTAGAACGCTTTATACCTCTGACAGAATTGGAACTTGCTGAAAATGAAATCATACAAGAAAATATTCAGGCAGGACCAAAGTGTGCCCTGGCAAAAAACTGGGAGGTACTTAGCAGTTTTACCTACGATGAATGGGATAGCAGGTTGAGGGATTACAAATCCGGATGGAGTACCGTCTATGAAGTCTGTCCTGCAGGTAGATCGAGCGATTTTTATCGGGAAGCCCTACAGAACTACATCCATGAAATTTCACTCATAAAACGTATATTCAGGATGATGAAACCGGTTTCATTTCGTAAGTTGAGAAGGCAAAGCGAGGGGGATGATATCGATTTCGATGCGGTTGTCGAAGCTTTCACGGACAGAAAATGTGGCATAAATCCCACAGAATACCTCTATATACGCCGGGATAAGCGTGAGAGGGATGTTGCCACGCTTTTTCTTGTTGACATAAGTGCATCCACCAGAAAAAAACTGGATAATAGCAAAACCATACTGGATGTAGAAAAAGAGGCACTTGTCCTGATGACAGAGGCCCTGGAAAGCATCGGGGATAAATATGCGATCTATGCTTTTTCCGGAGACACCCGAAATGATGTGGAATACTATACCATAAAAGATTTCGGGGAAGCTTTTTCAGAAAATGTTGAATGCAAAATCGATGCACTGGAACCCGCAGATAACACCCGTCTGGGTCCTGTAATCAGACATTCAATAACTAAACTGAAAGAAATTGATGCAAAAATTAAACTTTTGGTATTATTGTCTGACGGTGAACCCTATGATTTTGGGGTTGCTGATGGGAAATACGAGGGAGAAGTTGCAATTGAAGATACAAAAATGGCAATTCAGGAAGGAAAAGCCCTTGGGATGCACTTTTTTTGTATAACCGTTGATTCAAAAGCAAGCGATTATATGCATTCGATATTTTCCGATGTGGGTTATACCATTATTGATAATGCAACTACCCTTCCTGAAAAACTTCCCATGCTCTATAACAGGCTCACAACTTGATCAATTCACAGACGGTTTTCTTTTTCAGAAATAATTTTTCTCAACATCTTCACAACTTGTGGCTCATCTCTTTGAGGTCTCAAAAATACAACCAACAATGCAATAAATATCAAAGCATAGTCTGACAATCTGTACAAAAGTTCAGGAGTATTGGAATAATCGTTCGTGCAATCAGACACCGTAGCTGCATTTACATCCAGTCCATAATACATATGTTCCTCATCCGAACCGATCATGCGGAAACCACATGAAACATAGAATCTGCCGGCAGCATAGTGGTGTGGAGATCTATAGGAGGTAGTCACATAAACACGGCCGTATCCCTTATAGCGGGCATGCTCAATGATGCAATTGATCAATCTGTGACCATGCCCCCTGTTCTGCTGGTGGGAAAAAAGAAGCAATATATAGATAGCATCCCTGGCCTCATATGCATAAGCCACAGCCTCCCCAAAAGAAAACCGGCGGGACTGCATTGCAAATTCGCAGTCATGGAAATAGTCCAGCAGTGAGAAAGTATCATAGATTGCCCTGGAAGCATCGATGGCCTCCTTGCAACAGGCCATACGGCCGATATCCCTGTCTTCGGCTAAATGCATAAAACACCTTAAAAGAAATCAGGAAGGCAGCAAGCATAAAGGTTGTGGTGGAAAAGCAGAATTGAACTGAAAAAAGAAGGAAACGGGAAAGAGCGGGAAATTATTCCCCGATATCCTCCGATGCCCTGCCAAGGGCTTTCAAAAATTCAATGGCTATCCCCAGCCCTTTCTGGAAATCCTCATCTCCCATCTCACGAAGTGCACCATACATACCAACCTTAGGAGGGTTCATCAAAGCCCTGTCCAGACCAGGATCCTGCATACTCCTTTCCAGCACATCCACAAGATCCGTACTGGCAACCCCGTTGAGCAGTTTTAGCAGGGGTGTCATCACATTTGCAACGCCGTGGACCGTTTCATCATTAAGGTAACTCTGCATGATACGGGCAGTCCTGACAATATCCAGGAAGGCGTCGATGTCTGCCTGTGTCATTCCTATATTAACATTCTCTATATCTTCAGCCATACCAATCACCTCACATCAATGCCTTTATACTCATATCCCAGTGCAGGTAGTAATACATCCGGTACAGATACCAGCCAAGCTGAGTAGTATCGAACGACTGGGGCGGGTTCTTGTAACTCCAGGTAGCAATGTATGCCCTACCGGAATGGGCATCAGAGGCCATATCCGTAATTATCGGACAACCGGTCTCACCCTTGTACTTTGATTTGATATTGTTGCCATTGATCGTATTGATCAGATTGTGGGATACCACCTGTGCCTGATAGTGCGCACCGATTCCTGTTTTCAGGATGTCGGCCGGACCATTGTCCCCCACAATATACACATTATCCTTATCCCCGAGCGGACCGCGATATTGCAAGGTTGTTTTATCCGCGTCAATCCACCCTTTCTCATCTGTAATACCCGAATCCAGTACAGCCTGCTGTGGCTTATGGGGAGGGACTGTGATAAGCAGGTCATAGTTTTCCTGCCTGCCGTCGGTAGATTCAACCATCTTGTTTGAAGCATCAACTTTGCCAAGCTGGAACTGCCTGATGGCCTCAATTCCTTTTTCTTCAAGACGACCGGTAACCAGTTTATTAAACTCCGGCGGACCTATTGGTTCCATAGGCCAGAGAAGCGTCAGCTGCACATCATCCCTGATATTACGTATATCCCTCAGGTAACTCTCCAGCAAAAAGGAGAATTTCACAGGGGCACCCGGGCAGGGTATAGGCATTCTGGAAACCGAAACCACTATTCTGCCACCTTTGAAATTGCGGATAAGTTCCCCGACTTCCAGGGCATCGTCCATAGATGTATAGAATGTATTAAGATCATCCTCAAGACCCGGCACACCGGAAGCATCCGATCTTGCCCCCATTGCAATAACAAGATGATCATAGGAATAATTTTTACCGGATTTGACAGTTACCTGCTGCCTGTTCAGGTCGATACCCGTGACTTCACCCTGATCCTCAAAACGACTCTTAATCCTGGGACTCAATGATTCTTTTCTCGACCGGACCAGGTCCTCTGGCGTGTATAACCCAAAGGGCAGAAAAGTAAAACCACCCTGATTGACACCCATATCGTTCCTGTCAAGCACTGTTATTTCAAGTTCATCCTTTGCAATTTTGCGCCTGAATTCACGGGCGAGTGTATTTGCAATCACCGCACCCGCATAACCGGCTCCAAGTATCAGTACTCTCTCTTTCATGACAATCACCTGTTGCAATATCATTACAGTACTGATATTAGATGCCAGCACTATATAAATCAAATTAAGTACGGCTATCGTAACAAGAATATTAGAAGTACTGCAACCTGACTGGGAATAAGTCCGTAACGGTGTTAATCGCCTTTGCAGGGAAACGCCTATAGGCAGACAGCACCGCAAATAATGAATAGGCAGATTTCAAATATTAATATAGTGAACAATCATGCCACCTGAAAAAGGGATATTCCAGATGATAGTGTTAATCACTACAGTAATAATATATGTTGCCACAGTTAACCTGATTTTTCACATGGCAGGCGGCAATATTCCTATTTATGCACCCGGTACACTGGTTGTAGCATTGCTGGGTTATGTGCTTGGGACGTACCTTTATTCGAAGATATATGAATGAGGAGCCTTCCAAATGTTAATATAATCTACCTTCATTATTATGTAATGGGGAATTTAATGAATAATGTAAAAAAGATTTTAATTGCAACAGATGGCTCAGAACACTCCAAAAAGGCGGCATCCGAAGGAATAGGCCTGGCAAAAATCTATGGAGCAAGAGTATTTGCAGTACACGTAATGAAAGAACTTTCATCAAAAACCCTTCCTTATGGAGCAAGAATCACAAATTTTGACATCCCCCACGAAGACATAAAAAGGGAAGGAGAGGAAGCCCTTCAGTATGTGGAAGAACTGGGAGACCCCCAGGGAGTAGCGGTTGATACAGCTCTTTTGACAGGTAATCCCGCGGAGGAAATACTGGATTTTGCAAAAGAAAATGAAATAGACATAATCATTATGGGCTCACTGGGACGCACAGGCCTGGAGCGCTATCTGATGGGAAGTGTTTCTGAAAAGGTCCTCAGACATGCAAAAACTGCGGTAATGGTAATCCCTTGAAATTATTCAAGGGATTCCAGTGCTTTTCTCAACATATCTGTTGATTGTTCCATTTCAGAAGAGGCAGCAGAAACGTATTCCGCAGCCTGCTGGAATCCCGCATCCTCAAGTTGGGGAATCCATTTTTCAAAACTATCACAATGGTTTTCGTTGTGTTCTATCCAGTGTCCAAGCAAATGTTTCAGTTTATCCCTGTTTATTTCTTCCATTGTACCATCTCATACATTACGCGGATCGGTAATCTCACCTTTTATAGCCGAAGCAGCAACCGTTGCCGGAGAAGCAAGATAGATATAGCCACCTGTACCCATACGCCCCCGGAAGTTACGGTTTGCAGTGGAAATACATACTTCACCCTCGCCAATAACCCCCATATGACCACCCAGACATGGACCGCATCCCGGAG
>JBMCCK010000090.1:0-4823 GCA_048619255.1 Methanohalophilus sp.
GTTCTGGATAACCTTGTCGATGATGTGATCAGAAAGGCAATCAAAAGAGGTGTTTCTTTCCGTCAGGTCACACTGGTTGTAATCACATCTGATTTCAAAACCCAAACTCGTAACCATACCCTCCAGAGGGCGGTTGCTGAAAAAGAAATTCTGAGGTCAAATCTGGACAAATTACTAACAAACTTCCTTGAGGAAAACAAATCGGCCATTCGCCGTATTGGAGTCAGGGTTACCGGGTTACAGGAAGTATCGGCTCAGACAACACTTGCTTCTCATTTTTGAGCCATTTAAAGGAGAGATTCGAATGATTTCGCACCGTCCAGTTTTTCGGGACTTATTATGTCATTTTCCAGGATTTCATCTTTGATGTTGATCGGAACATCTGCTCGCAGAGCAAGTGCGATACAATCACTGGGTCTTGCATCGAATTCCATTTTTACATCATTCTTGCTCAAAGTCAGACGGGCGTAAAAGACTCCTTCTGCCTTTTCGTCAATTAATACGTTTTCAACTTTGCCTTCCATTCTTGAGAGGATGGACATCAAAAGGTCATGGGTCATGGGGCGTGGTGTAGTCTCACTGTTTAATGCATTATTTATTGACAGGGCTTCCAGATGCCCGATATAAATCGGCATTATTTTTCCGGCCGGACTTTCGAGGATGACAGTCGGTGCTATTCCCTCATCCATTTTCATCAGGTAAACTCCCTTAACATTTACCTGGCAGGTTTCGTCTTCCTCTGGCATGCCTTTACCATGAAATTCAATAATATTAATATCTTATCAATTGATTTTTATTCATGCAAATAATACAGGGGGTTCAAGAGGCCTGGAGGTTTTTTGGACCCGAACCAGTTCCCTCCCAGATATAATTTATGATCTGTAACGGGGTATTCTTCCCACATTTCAAGATGCAGCATGGCAGGATTTCTTTCTTTTAGTGTCTGGATGTATGGGGGTGATGTGCTGTTTATCATTGCAGGGTTGAGTACCTGCCCGACCTCTCCAATATGGTCATGTTTTTTTATCTGTGTACCCTTCTCCGGAATGGTTGTGCTCATCTCCCCGTATTTGTAATATATCCCGGAATTTCCACGGATTATTAGATGGTAGGTTTTATTCCAGTACTCTAGCATTGAGGGAGAAGTCATGATTCCAATTTCTACAATTTCCCCTCCCTCTATGGCAAAAACCGGGGTTCCTTTTTTTGCATAAAGGTCAATGCCACAGTGGTGGCGGTCTTTTCTGTCTTCCCAGAAGCAACCCGCTTCCCCATCAGCAGGTACATGTACCGGTACTGGAAGGGGCCATATTTTTTCATTCCCTGTTTCCATAGCCCCCTCCGCCGGGAGTTTTAATTATGAATGTATCTCCTTCTTCTACTTCGATTTCATCAGCTGCTGCAAGTTTAATAGTTTCCCCACTTATTCTTTTTAAGATATTTTCTCCGGTGCTTGCAGCTTCCCCGCCTGCCATTCCTTCTGGTGGATATTTCCTGTGACTTGAAAGGATTGCAGCTGCCATTTGTTCAAGAAAACGTATTCTCCTGACAACACCATCGCCTCCCCGGTATTTTCCCTTTCCTCCGCTACCAATCCTGATATTGAATTCCTCTACTCTCACAGGAAAACGTAATTCCATGATTTCGGGGTCTGTGATCAGGGAATTTGTCATATGTGTCTGTACCGCATCTTCTCCATCAAAACCATTTCCTGCTCCGGCTCCTCCGCAGATGGTCTCATAATACTGGAATCTGTCATTGCCGAATGTGAAATTGTTCATTGTTCCCTGGGACGGTGCAAGCATACCGAGGGCTCCGTAGAGACAATCCACGATGTATTGGGAAGTTTCAACATTGCCGGCCACAACAGCTGCAGGATATGAAGGATTAAGTATCGAATTTTCGGGAATGATTATCGTAATAGGTCTCAGACAGCCCGAGTTAAGTGGAATGTCATCCTGCACAAGTGTCCTGAATACGTAAAGTACCGCAGCTTTGCAGACTGCAGACGGTGCATTGAAATTGCTTCTTGTTTGAGGTGAAGTGTATGTAAAATCTATAATTGCTTTTGTGTTATCCCTGTCAATTCTTACCCTTACTGCAATTTTGCTGTCATCATCCAGCCTGTACTCAAAGTCTCCATCTTCTAAAACATCAATTACTCTTTCCACTGCCTTTTCGGCATTATCCTGTACGTGTTGCATGTATGCAGTAATGGTTTCCAGGGAATAGGTATCAACAAGTTTTCTGAGTTCTTCTATTCCTTTCTGGTTGGCAGCAATCTGTGCTTTGAGATCTGCGATGTTCTGCTTGGGGTTTCGCGGGGGATATGTCGCCTGGCTGAAAAGTTCAAGCAAATTTTGTTCCCGGAATTTTCCGTGCTCTGTAAGTTTGAATTCTTCAATAAGAACTCCCTCTTCCTCGATCCTTGTGCTTAAAGGTGGCATGGATCCCGGGGTGATCCCGCCGATATCCCCGTGGTGACCCCTGGATGCGACGTAAAATTGTGGTTTTCCATTGCTAATAAGCGGGGAAACTGCGGTTATATCAGGGAGGTGGGTCCCTCCATGATATGGGGAATTGAGAATGTAGGTATCTCCTTGGCTGAAATCATTTTCATGGTTGCGGATTACCTCCTTTACTGCGTCTTCCATTGAGCCCAGATGTACCGGGATATGGGGTGCATTTGCAACAAGGTTACCGCTGCCGTCAAAGAGTGCACAGGAAAAATCCAGTCTCTCCTTTATATTAACCGAATGGGCTGCATTGCGCAACCTGTATCCCATTTGTTCGGCTACTGACATGAAACGGTTATTGAATATCTCAAGCATGACGGGATCTACTTCAGTACCAATATCCGGTCTGGACTTTGTCATCTTTTTTTCCAGTAGCAAATGATTGTGTTCTGTTATGGAAGCCTGCCATTTACTTTCCAGTACAATGGTAGTTGTATCTTCCATGATTAAGGCAGGACCTGTAATCCGATTGCCGGGTTTGAGAACATCCCTTGTGAACAAAGGTATTCGATGCCATCTCCCTTCCATGTAAACTTCCTTTGAAGATGCAGGTATCGGGTTTATATCTGCTAATAAATGGGTGGTTTCTGCAGGTGTCTGGTTCTTGCCAATAATTTCCACATAAGCAGAATCTACTACCAGTTTTCTATTTTCGCTTACAAAGCCAAAACGTTCTATGTGCAGGTTGTGAAACATTTTTGTCATTTCTTCTATAGGGCCACATGGCACATCAAAAATTGTTTCAGTACCTTCATATTTCAGGCGGACTCTTTCCATGGTTTCAATGTCAATATTTCTGTCACCTGTGGCAAGCATACGTTCCATTCCTTTTTCAGAAAGGTTCTTTGTGACGCCTGCCAGTTCCTTTTCAATCCCTTCTTCAAGGTATTTTTCCAGGGCCTTCTCCTCGATTATTCGTCTGTCTGCAAGTCCTATCCCGTAGGCTGACAGTACTCCTGCAAAGGGATGAATTAGTATTTTTCCAATACCCAGAGAATCAGCTACAAGATTAGCATGTTGGGCTCCTGCACCTCCGAAACAACAGAGAATGTAATCTTCAAGATGATATCCCCGTTTCACCGAAATATGCTTGATGGCATTGGTCATATTTTCCACTGCCACCTTAAGGAAACCTTCAGCAACTTCCTCCGGATTCATGCTTTTTCCGGTTTGCAGCTTTATTTCTTCTGCAAGTTCACGAAATTTTTTCACAACAATATCTCTGTCAAGGGGTAAGTCTGCATTCTCGCCGAAAATTCGGGGGAAATTCTGTGGGCTGATCTTGCCCAGCATCACGTTACAGTCAGTAACTGTAAGTGGACCACCTTTCCTGTAGCAGGCGGGTCCGGGGTCGGCTCCCGCAGAATCAGGTCCTGTCTGGAACCTTCCATCTTCAAAATGCAGGATTGATCCGCCACCTGCGGCAACAGTATGTATGTTCAGCATGGGGGTGTGCAGATGTGTTCCCGAGATGGTGGATTCGAGGGTTCGTTCCATCTCTCCCCTGTAATGGGCTACATCGGTGGATGTCCCACCCATATCAAAACTGATTACCCGGTCAAACCCTGCCCTCCTGCAGACTTCTGCCGATCCTACGATACCGCCGGCAGGGCCCGAAAGAATACTGTCTTTGCCCCTGAAATTGTCTCCATCTACAAGTCCGCCGCTGGATTGCATGAAGAAAAGATCAGTCGATTTTTTCTGGTCATTAAGTTTGTTGCGTATCAGATTTACATAATGTTCCAGCACCGGGGACAGGTATGCATCCACAACTGTTGTTTCTGCCCGGGCAACCAGTTTGCTTAAAGGGCTTGTGCGATGAGAGAGGGATATATTGGTATATCCTACATTATGAGCAATATTTTCTATTTGTTCTTCGTGAGCAGAATAGCGAAACGAATGCATAAGGGCAACTGCGACCGAGCGGTAACCCTTATTATAATATTCTATAAGTTTTTCCTTGATGTTGTCACAGTTCAGAGGAGTTACTATTGTTCCGTCAGAGCTGTACCTTTCCTTGGCTTCAATAACTTCCTCATAGAGAACTTCAGGTTTTTTGATATCAAGTGCAAATATAGAGGGGCGGTTCTGGTATCCGATTTTCAGGATATCCCGGAATCCTTCCGTTATTACAAGTACTGTGGGCTCTCCCCTGCGCTCAAGCAGTGCATTTGTTCCTACGGTGGTTCCCATACGGATAGATTGAATTTTTTCTGTGGGAATGGTTTCATCTTTTCCAAGATTCAGGACCTGTCGGATTCCTTCTATAGCAGCGTCTTCGTATTGTTCGGGATTGTCGGACAGGAG
>JBMCCK010000091.1:0-4797 GCA_048619255.1 Methanohalophilus sp.
ATCATCGCTTGATTCAAGCAGCTCTGTCATGGTCTCAATATCATTATAGGGTGCCTGAAGGGTATGTTTGGTGAAATCCTGTGGTACACCCAGAGAGTCGGGTTTACCTAGTGTGGAAGCGCCTGAGCCAGCCTTGACAAGTACTGAATCGTGAGCCCCGTGGAAACCGCCTTCTATTTTAACAAATTTGTTCTTTCCTGTATAACCACGTGCTGCCCGCAGGGCACTCATTGTGGCCTCGGTGCCTGTGGATACAAAACGAAGCATATCGATGCCTGGATAGGCGGCTGCAATCCTTTCGGCCAGTTTGAATTCGGATTCGGTAGGGGTTCCATAGAGCCATCCCTTTTCAAGTTGATCACTTATGGCTTGCTTGACTACGGGATTTGCATGACCCAGCATATTGGGGCCGTAACCGAGGCAGTAATCGATGTATTCATTACTGTCAACATCTGTAATACGGCATCCGGAAGCTTTCTCGGTGTAGAAAGGATAGGGTTTGATTGCTCGTACCGGACTGCTAACACCACCAGGGAGATATTCCCTGGCCTTTTCAAACATTGCTTTTGATTTTTCCAGATTGACCATGTAATCACACCAATACATTTTATTCATTCAGTAATTGTGCCATTTCCTTGGCAAAGTAAGTAATTATCATATCCGCTCCAGCTCTTTTTATTGACATAAGGGATTCGTACATGACCTTTTTCTCATCCAGCCAGCCCTTCTGGGCGGCTGCCTTGAGCATGGAATATTCCCCGCTGACATTGTAAGCCGCAGTCGGCATGCCAAACTCCTGTTTTACCTGATAGATAATATCAAGATACGGAAGAGCCGGTTTAACCATGACTATATCTGCACCTTCCATGATATCCAGTTCTACTTCCCTCAGGGCCTCATTCGAATTTGCAGGGTCCATCTGGTATGTAGAGCGATCCCCGAAACAATAACATGAATCAGCAGCATCCCTGAAGGGGCCGTAAAATGCGGAACAGTATTTTGCGGCATATGACATGATTGGCACATCATGGAAGTTTTCCTGGTCCAGGGATTGCCTGATTGCACCCACCATACCATCCATCATGCCCGAGGGGGCTACTATATCTGCGCCCGCCCTGGCATGGCTTGCCGCAATCTTGCCCAGAATGGGTAGTGTTTCGTCATTAATCACATCATGGGTTTCATTATCAATAATGCCGCAATGGCCATGGGATGTGTATTCACAAGTGCAGACATCGGTAATCACAACCATGTCGTCACCAAGTTCCTCCTTGATAGCACGTGTGGCCTGCTGGACAACATCATTGTCCCCGTAAGCACTGCTTCCCCTTTCATCCTTCTGTGAAGGGATGCCGAAAAGCATCAAAGAACTGATGCCCACGTCCGCCACATTCCTGGCCTCATTGACAACCTCGGAAAGAGGCAGTCTCAGGACTCCTTCCATGGATGGTACTTCAACTATGGATTCTGCAGTTTCGTCAACAAACATCGGGTATATGAGATCATCAACTCCCAGGGATGTTTCACGTATAAGATTGCCTATTTTCCCTTTCCTGAGCCTGCGCATTCGAATATTTGGGTACATTGGTATCACAAGTCCTTATTTGCAATTTTCCTTTTCTTTTTTAGCATAGGGTTTGATGTTAAAAAGTTTGCAGGCCGAATCAAGGAAAGCCTCATCATTGTATTCAGCTGCATTACGCAACACCTTAGTAGGTTCTGCCAGGACCTTATTTGCTATGGCCCTTGTCAAGTCATCCAGTACCTCGCATTCCACATCCCCGATTGTGTGATAAGCTCCCAACCTGTTTACAGCCCTGTCCATCTCATGTTTTCGCAGAGTATATATCTGGCTGTAAAGTTCGGACAAAAGAGCATCCGCTTTCTGTCTCTTATACTGGTTAATGAGCATTTTGTATTCTTCATCAATTATAGTTTCAACTTTCTTTGCCTCTTCCATTCTCATCTGGAGATTGCGCTCATTAATTACTCTCAGGTTATCGATGTTACGAAGAATAACTCCGGGAAGGCTTTCAACTTCCGGATCTATGTCGCGGGGACTGGCAATATCTATCAGCAGAAGATTATCGCTCCTGTTCTTGAGAGATCTTTCCACTGTTGCTTTTTTCAGGACATAATGGGGAGCAGACGTAGCACTGATTATGACATCGGCCTGCTGTGTATAGCGATTAAGGCTCATGAAATCCACGGCCTCACCTCCCAACTCATCTGCAAGTACTTTTGCTTTTTCATATGTGCGGTTTGCCAGATACACAACATTCATGTCTCTGTGTGATAATGCCCGGGTCACAAGAGTGCCCATCTCACCGGTGCCAATTACAAGTATATTACGTCCTTGCAGGCCCTTTAACATTTCATCGGCAAGATCCACTGCAGCAGATGCAATAGATACAGAACCTCTGTTGATTTTGGTTTCCGTACGGGCTCTTTTACCTACCTGGATTGCCTTGCTAAAAGCGGTCTCCAGGATTTTACCCATTGTACCTGCATTTTTGGAGATGGTATACAAATCCTTTATCTGTCCCAGGATTTGATCTTCTCCTATTATCATGGATTCAAGGCCACAGGAGAGTTTTAAAAGATGATATAAGGATTCTTCATGGTCATAAAATTCGACAATTCGGGAAGAAACACCCATTTTTTTTGCAAAATGGAAAAGGACGCTGCTTCCTCTGGGGGATACCACATACATTTCCAGTCGGTTGCATGTTTTAAGGACTGCACATTCGTATACGAGCTCATGGGAACTTAGCTGGGAAAGTATATCCTCGATTTCACCCTGCCAGGCATCTTCCATTTCCTCCACTGTTGCCTTTGCATGGGAAATAACCATGCTAGATATTTCAGTCAATGTTATCCTCCGTTATTCGGGCAGTGATCCAGCTGTTCATTTGAACCTTCATCTGCACTATTCTCAATCTGGTCCAACATTATATCGCATGCTATATTATACGCTTTTTCATAGGAATCTTCAAAAGCATCCCATATTTCTCTCCTGTCCAGTACTTTCCATAAGATCTGTCTACGAAGTGACTGGTCGGCAATATGCTTTTTCAATTCAGTGCGCAATTCATCTTGTAGATAGGCCATTTTCCCGTATTCCGGGGTAATGGTATTCTCAAGCTTTATACGGGTATATTTTGAGAGAGCTGGACTGTGCCCTAGTGTGGAAATACCTATTGTAACCGGTCCGCGTTTTATTACAGAGGGGATGATAACATCCCCTCTCGAATCTACAGAATTAACGAATATGTCCATATCAGTGGCTATCAGATGTATCTTCAGGTTTAAGTCTCGGTCGCTGGTGGCAGGTATGGCCAAAAATGCTCCATCCAGATAATTGCGAATCATATCAGAAGATATTTCCCTTATATTTATTTGCACAATATCGATTTTATTGGATTCATACATGACAAGGATGTCTTCGGAAAATTCTTCGCTTATAACGGTCACTTCAGCAAATTTGGAAAACAGTGATGCTTTGCGTTGTCCTACATTCCCTGCTCCAAAAATCACTACCTTCTGGGAAGATAAATCAAGAAAAAGTGGCATATATCGGCGATCATACATTATAGGAACCTCTCATTACAATTACAGCCTTACACCGGTTTTCTTGAACTCGTGCTCACTGAACAAAAGACGATAATCATATATCCCGGTTGCATCTGCAATTTTTCCGGCAATTTCCTCACAGTCTTTTTTACTGTAAGAATGGACCATTGTAAAAAGATTGTACGGCCAATCAGGATATCTGGGTCGTTCGTAACAATGAGTTACTTCGCTAAAAGTGGACATAATTTTGCCTACGTCTTTGACCTGTTCATCCGGTACATTCCAGATACACATGGCATTGGCAGTTATGCCGATGGTACGGTGGCCTATTGATGCACCAAAACGACGTATGATTCCCTGTCTTTGCATCTCCTTTAGCTGATCTATAATTTCCTGTTCACTTAAATCCATTTCTTCTGCTATTTTTTTGAAAGGAGAATGAGTAAATTCAATCCCATGCTGTGTCACTTCCAGGATTTTACGGGAAAGAGGGTCAAGTTTATCGGACATCGAACTTCACCCCTATCTTGAAAAGACGTTTTGTGGGCAGGTCAAGTATGGGGCATCCTGTTTCATCTACAATCTGTTTGATTATAGTGTCGAGGCGTTCTCGGTCTGCTGCAGAAATGGTGAACCATATATTATACTCCGCCGGGCGCAAATAGTTGTGAGAGACTTCCGGATGTTTATTAATGATTTCTCCAATCTCATGGGCTTGTGAATTCGGGGCTTTTAGGGCTATGAGGGTACTGGTTCCCCCGATCTTGCGAGTATTTATCACAGGACCAATGCGCCTCAAGGCTCCTTGGTTGTTAAGTCTCTCCAGTCTTTTTAACAATTCCTCTTCAGGAATTTCTATCCTTTCAGCCAGTACTGCATAGGGATTAATTGAAAGGGGAAATTCAAGCTGGATCTCATTCAATATCCTTTTGTCCATTTCATCAAGCTGGATCATGGGGAACTCACATTTATTCTTGAGAATAGAATAGGTTACGAGATGTAATCATGGATTATAATGTTTTCTTTCAAATTATCTGAAATATTTGCAATAATAGTATTCTATATGGCATTCCAGTCCGAAATTATAGATTCATGGGTGAAATACATGCTATATAATCGAACAGTGACAGAAGGCAATAAATTATCGCATCGACTATCAAAAATAGAATGAGATTTTACCCTACTTAAAATCTATTTTTATTTTTGGCGTGGATGATAGATACA
>JBMCCK010000092.1:0-4689 GCA_048619255.1 Methanohalophilus sp.
CGAATTAGTGCAAGACCTACCCCGCAAGTATACAGAAGAGTTGGAAGGAATTGTTAATAGTAAGAGCCTGACTGTATGGCTGGGTCTTGATGAGATCAGGAATGAATTCAACTACAGGGGTTCGGAAATCTGGTTTAAGGATAATGCCTATTGGGCAATGCCAATTAGTAACTATGACCCAATCCTTGCCCCACCAGGAAAACAACTTGTAGGTTTTGCTTTTGCAATAGATGATTCTTCCCCTGAAAAAAAGGAAATTAAAAAAGCACATGAGACTATATATACAGCTGTTCCAGATGTCCAGGATCATGTGGAAATGCAACATAACCAGATAACCATTCCTGAAAAAGCTGCGGTTACCATAAATGGCCATTTTGCAGGGATAAGAACACCCGTAAAAAATCTTTATGTGGCTGGTACTGATACCGATAGCCGCAGTATGGGAGTCACACGTGCAGCATATTCCATAATTGAAATGCTGAGGATATTAAACGAAGATTCAAACCTGCACTGATACAAGTATATTATGTTTCTTAAAAGTTGGGTTCCAGCACCCATTTTGATATTCAGTATAAAAGACTCATGAACTATTTAAAGCTAAATTATTTAAACCCATTGTAGTATTAGGATAATCAGAATATCAGCTGTTCATGGAGATTACTTATTATGATCAAGGAAGTTACCGATCAATATAATGCACAAAAACTTGAGGAAAAGGTCCACAATTTCTGGGAGGATAACCAGGCCTACATGAAAGTAAGAGAACATCGCCGTGGAGAAAAGCGATTTTTCTTTGTGGATGGGCCGCCATATACTACCGGACATATACATCTGGGTACCGCCTGGAACAAAATTATCAAAGACTCCATACTTCGCTACAAATCCATGAATGGGCATGATATTATAGACCGGGCCGGTTGGGACATGCACGGCCTCCCCATAGAAGTAAAGGTTGAAGAGGTCCTGGGTTTTGAATCAAAAAAAGACATTGAAAGTTATGGTGTCGAAAAATTTGTTGATAAATGTAAGGAATTTGCTCTGAAACAAAAAGATACTATGACATACCAGTTCCGCACTCTTGGCACGTGGCTGGACTGGGAAAATCCTTACATGACCTTAAAGGATGAATACATAGAAGCTGCCTGGTGGACCCTCAAACAGGCTTACGAAAAGGATCTGCTTGAAGTGGGTAAACGGGTAGTGAACTGGTGTCCCCGCTGTGAAACAGCAATTGCAGATTCAGAAGTTGAGTATGAAGATCGCACCGACCCTTCCATTTTCATAAAATTTGCAGTAAAAGATGAAAATGATACATATATTGTCATATGGACTACCACACCCTGGACCATCCCTGCAAATATGGCTGTGGCTGTAAATCCTGATTTTGGATATGCAAAAGTAAAGGCTGTGAAAGAGGATAAGGAAGAGATACTGATAATGGCCTTCGATCTTGTGGAAAGCGTACTTAAAAAGGGACGGTACACAGATTATGAAATCCTTGAAACAATGACAGGTGAAGATGTTGCCGGCATGGAATACGAGCATCCACTGGTGCAAAACATACCAGACCAATCAAAATTCGATCATCGGGTCTATCTTGCTGATTTTGTAACTGCTGAGAATACCGGCTGTGTCCACATAGCACCAGGCCACGGTGTGGACGACTTTGAGGTAGGAAAGGCAAACGACATTCCTGCTTTCTGCCCTGTAGGTTCAAACGGCCACTACACCAATGAAGCCGGCAAGTATGAAGGTATGAATATTCGGGATGCCAACAAAGTTGTGATGGAAGACCTTGATACAAAAGGCCTCTTACTTGCCGATGATACCATAACTCACCGCTATGGCCATTGCTGGAGATGTAAAACGCCTATCATCTATCTTGCCACCAAACAGTGGTTTATCAAGATCGGTGATCTGAAGGAAGATATGCTTGCAGAAATTAAAAAGGTTGACTGGCATCCTGATTGGGCCGGTTCTGCAAGATTCAGAGACTGGATCGAAGGGGCAAGGGACTGGTGCATATCCAGACAACGCTACTGGGGAATACCCCTGCCTGTATGGAGATGCGAGGAATGTGAATCCCTCAAGGTCGTCGGAACCCGCAAGGAACTGCAGGAGATTGCCGATGTCGATCCAAACACCGAACTCCACAGACCCTATGTAGACGATATCAAATTAACATGTGATTGTGGTGGCCGTATGTCAAGGATTGAGGATGTTTTTGATGTATGGTTTGATTCTGCCGTGGCATCCTGGGCCACACTGAACTATCCCCACCGGGAAGACCAGTTTAAAGAATGGTGGCCTGCAGATTTCATAACAGAAGGACATGACCAGACCAGAGGGTGGTTCTATTCCCAGCTCGGCGCCAGCATGGTGGCTTTTGGACAGGCTCCTTACAAAAGTGTGCTGATGCACGGATTTACATTGGATAGCACAGGAAAGAAAATGTCAAAGAGTCTGGGTAATGTGGTACAGCCCCATGAAGTTATTGAGAAATATGGTGCGGATTCCCTGCGTTGCTATGTGCTTTCTTCAAGTGCCCCGTGGGACGACCTGAAATTTAACCAGGATGAACTTGCAACGATCCACCGCACAATAAATATTCTCTGGAATGTCTATCGTTTCCCTCTTCCCTACATGGCCCTGGATAAATTTGATCCACAGGAGGTCTCATTTGAAGCAGTTGAACCATACCTGCGCAAAGAAGACCGCTGGATATTATCCAAAATGCAATCCGTGATAGAAGAAGTGGACAGGTCAATGGAACAGTACCTCCTGCATCGTGCTACCAGGGCCATCAATGAGTTTGTACTGGAAGATCTTTCCCGATGGTACATCCAGCTCATCCGACCCCGTACCTGGAATGAGGCAGATGATCCTGACAAACTGGCAGTATACAGGGTTCTGTATGATGTATTTGTAACCCTCTGCAAAGTAATTGCGCCTTTCATGCCCCACCTGGCCGAGGAAATGTATGGAAATGTTGTGAAAAACGTTGATCCCGATGCAGCTTTGACTGTTCACATGTGTAACTGGCCAAAAGTGGATGAATCCCTCAAAGATACCGACCTTGAGGAAAAAATGACGGCTGTGCGTGCCATGGTTGAAGCCGCATCCAACGCACGCCAGAAAGTCAAAAGAAAACTACGCTGGCCCGTCAGCCGTATAGTCATTGAACCTGAAAACAGACAGGTCTACGATGCCGTGATCGACCTGCGTTTTGTCCTTATGGACCAGACTAACGCCAAGGATATCGATCTTGTGGAAGTTAATAACAGCTGGGATGAACTTGGAGTAGAAGCATCTCCAAATCACAGCGCCATAGGACCGGTCTTTAAGCAGGATGCAGGCAAGATTATTCAGTACATCCAGAAAGCCGATGCAAATGATTTGAAAAAAGGACTTGCAAATGGGGAACTGGAGATTTCCCTCGACGGTGAATCTGCAACTTTAACCCCGGAAATGGTCAAATTTGAAGACAGAGTGCCTTCAATGGTTGCTGTGGCAGATTTCAGCGGAGGGAGAATCTATGTAGATGCAACACTGACCAGAGATATCGAATCCGAAGGTTTTGCCCGTGAAGTGATCCGCAGGATACAGGACATGCGAAAGGAACTCGACCTGGAAGTGGATGAGAACATCCTTGCACATATCCGTATCGATGATGAAAGAATTGTCGACCTGGTGCTGGACAGAGAAAACTACATCGCCAAAGAAGTCAGATCACAGGTCCAGGTAATTGGATTTGATGTGGACGCTACAGGCACTCTGGTAAAAGACTGGAATGTAGAAGGCATAGATGTACATATTGGAATATCCCCTGCTAACTGAGGAATTTGTATGGAGTATGACAAATGGGAACCGATATACAAAAAAATAGTAGAAGATTTCGGTTTTTCCGAAGATGCTGATGCAGATGCTGCACAGCTTCTCTCAAATCTTCTCATCGGACCCGTGAAAACGAATCTGAAAGACCTCACTGATGTTATCAAGGGCAAAGATACACTGATCTGCGGTAATGCACCCACACTGAAAAAAGATCTTGAGCAGGTAAAACCTTCAGACCATGTGATCATTGCTGCCGATGGAGCAACATCAGTCCTGCTTGAGCAAGGTATTTTTCCTGACGTGATCGTAACTGATCTTGACGGCGATGTGGAAAAAGAGATTGAGGCAAACAAGAAAGGAGCCATAGTGGTGGTGCATGCCCATGGAGACAATACAGACAAAATTCTTTCTTATGTACCTCTTTTGACCAATGTTATCGGTACATCCCAGACAAAACCACCACACGGCCTTTTCAATTTTGGAGGCTTTACAGATGGTGATAGGTGCGTTTTCATGGCTCATCAATTGGGGGCAATTTCCATGACTCTGGTAGGTTTTGATTTTGATGATGAAAATGTCGATAAAATCAAAAAGAAAAAACTTAACTGGGCACGTCGGCTGATTGAAGGATTTGCATAAGAATGCCGCTTCAGATAACCTATATATAACTTCGTATTAATTTACATTTAGAACTTCAATGCAAACTCTGGTAATCTGTATAGACCGGGACAACGACCTTGGGGACAAAGCAGAGGTCCAAACACCAATTATAGGCAGAGAGGCTCACGTAGATGCTGCTGTCAGGCTTGCGTCTGCAGATCCGGAAGATTCAGATATCAATACACTGTTTGGCGG
>JBMCCK010000093.1:0-4684 GCA_048619255.1 Methanohalophilus sp.
GACAGGGCAATCTCTGTTTCAGTAATTATTCAAATGAGGATTTCTACAGAGCCTTTTTTTGTATTAGCTTTGATAAAAAGAAAGGTTAATCAACTTACTGGCATTAAATATTCACAGGAGGTTATAGGCTGAAAGCTATA
Source organism: Methanohalophilus sp. (assembly GCA_048619255.1). Lineage (GTDB taxonomy): Archaea > Halobacteriota > Methanosarcinia > Methanosarcinales > Methanosarcinaceae > Methanohalophilus. The sequence goes on from JBMCCK010000093.1 coordinate 141, forward strand.
GATATAGGAAAAGTGCACATTGAGTGGCTGGGACATGCAGGATTCAGATTGCATGGGGATAACCTGGTGGTATATATTGATCCCTATGATGTGACTGGTTATATCGACTATGAAGACCAGGCCGATGTGCTGCTTATCACACATGAGCATTTCGACCATTGTTCACCGCAGGATATTCAGAAGGTCAGGAAAAGTACGGCTACTACCCTGATTCCGACAAGTTGTAGTCTGCAGTTTCGGGGCGATGCAAGAAGAATTGAAGCCGGGGATGTTCTCAGGGATGAACTTGCAATAAAGGGATTGAATATAGAAATAGTTGCGGCTTATAATATAGACAAATCCTTCCATCCGCCCGATGAAGGTGTGGGTTATGTGATTGAGATGGAAGGTTTGCGGATATATCATGCCGGGGATACAGATCTGATCGATGAAATGGCTTCCATTGAAGCTGATATCGTCCTGCTTCCTATAGGGGGAAATTATACTATGGATGAAAAGCAAGCTGCAGAGGCAGTTTCATGTATAGGGCCAGATTATGTCATACCAATGCATTATGGAAGTGTGGAGGGAACAGACGCCGATGTGGATCTCTTTAAAAAACTTGTAGAAAAAAGAAGTAGAGCAAAGGTAATTATTCTTGAAAACAATAGGGATTCCTGAATATTTGAGGTAATTTGTGTGTCTAAATCCCGAAAAAAGCAGAAAAATCTCATGAAGGACGTGGCAAAACAGAGAATTGAACGCCTCTTCGATCTTGCAGAAGCATCATACAGTGCACATCCTTACAGAAGTGACAGATATGTTACACTTGCACGCAGGATTGGTATGCGCTACAGGATCCGTTTGCCTGCTTCCCTTCGCAGGAAGGTGTGTCGTAGTTGTAATTCTTATCTAGTACCGGGTAGCAGTTCCAGAGTACGGCTGAAAAAAGGAACATTGTGTGTAACCTGTTTGTCATGTGGCAGGAAAATGTGTATTCCTTACAAATAATTCTTTTTTAAAATGATGAAATTAAAGCCTTTATAAGCAGAGCTGTAATTATGATGACAATTCCCATTGTAAGATAAATTAATACATTACGATATACTTCCTCTTTTTCAGAACCTGGCCTAATTCCCCAGTGATTGCAATTTCCCTTTGAATCACAACCACCACAGGCAGACACTTTTTCTTTTTCTTCAGGTTCTGGTCTCTGGATAACCGGGAGTTTTTTCGTTTTGTCTGACATGTATTAACATTCTATATTTTCATTAAAAATGATTGAAAAAACAATTAACGACGAGAGGGGGATTCGAACCCCCGAGGTGGCGAGCACCACAGGATTAGCAATCCTGCGCCATACCGGGCTTGGCTATCTCGTCCCGGGTAAGCATTCCATAAGCCAGTCATATATATAAGATTTTCCTTGTATAAAGTGGCAGGCATGCATCCGGTTGCCATCATTCTCATTTTCCAGGGGACTGTGACCTCGCCTCCACCCCGCAACCCTGAGAGCGATGTATGTTCGCGGTAAGTCTGCTCCCTTCCGGGCCTCGACCGGTTTCCGCGGTAAAGATAGAGGGCCGATTCTCCAACCAACCTCTCTAGCAACATCATCCAAACAGGACGGAGTTTCTTAGTTGAGGTCACAGGCTTGAAAATAATCCTGATGACTTCCTTCAGCTTCGTCTCCCGCATATCGGCGATTTCGGGTTACAGGTGACGCCGACCTACCCAGACTAGCCTGCCACCCCTAAATGTGGTTTGATACTTATAAAATTATTCCCCTGCAGATGCGTTCTTCAATATTGAAGAAAGTTAATTATAGCTGTAAACTTAATATTAAATGGTGATTTTATGGAGGAAATAATGGGTTTTGTGACAGGAAATACGAATCGACAAAAACTTCTTGAAATGCTGGGTTCTAAAGGTGAACTTGAGACATCCCGTATTGCAAAGAATATGCATCTTGCACAGCCTTCTGTCAATAGGCTGGTGGAAGAGTTGATGGAAAAGGAACTTATAGTGGAAAAAGAAGGCAAGTGCAGTCTTACAGAACTTGGAACAACAATTGAGAGGAAAGTTCAAAACCTCTGATTTACATTATCTCAATTCCGCCTTCTTTTATTTCATATTCTTTTATAAGGGGTTCACTGGCGGTTCCCCTTGACTTGATGATCTGGAACTGCCTTTTCATTCCTTTTTCAGTATCTGTCTGTTTAAGCAGGATTACATTATCCATTATGAAGGATGCCTCCTTGCTCCTTATTTTTTCAGCCCCTCCAAAAAGTTCCGTTGTAAAAAGTGTCGTAACATCATGGCTTTTCAGGTAACCTACAAGGGAATGCAAAAATCCTCTTCTCTTAACAGGATCTACTATTGTGATTTCCACGTTCACAAGGCCATCTATTAGCAGTCTGGCAGGCTTTTTTTTCTCAACAATATTACTTATACGGTTGGAATATTCTGCATAACAGACGTTTTCGGTATCATAAGTGATTATACTAAGTTTATCCTCGTCAATATATGGTTGCAGTTCCCAGCCAAGATCACCTGTGGCCTTTATTAGCTGGTCTAAACTTTCATAAAAGGTGATTATAGCACAGTTTTCCCCGTTTTCGAGTCCCTGCTGGATAAATTGCCATCCCATTATTGATTTCCCGGTGCCGGTTTCTCCCCCTACAAGAATAGAACTACCTGCCGGGACGCCTCCGTTTAACATTTTGTCAACTTCATCGATGCCAGTAGCAACTTTTGTATCTTCAGGAACCTGTTCCTCATACTTCAGATTTGGGAATGCCCTGAATCCCTGTGTGCTCACCACATAATTGAATTTCTGGGTCATGCACTCATTGCTGTAGGGGGGCTGAACTCCTGTCATCTTGAGAATTTCCATCTGGTTGGAGGTTTGCATTCCCTGGTTGGTTCTGGACAGATAAATTATTCCATCTGCAAGATGGCTGACCACATAACTGTGAATTTCATCTTTCATTAATTCGCCTGTCAAAAACACCAGGGAGTTGGATTCACGTACCATTGAGTCCAGCGTATAGAAGAAACGTCTTCTTTCCTGTTCCACAAATCCAAATCCTATAGGTGTGATAGGGTCTATTACAAGCCTGTCTGGTTTTGTGGATGATATGGTATTGTCCATTTCGATAAGGGTACTTAGTGGATCTTTTTCTGCAATCGGTCTGTTTATTTCATGTACTTCCACAGATTCATCCAGAAATTCAAAAGTGGACAGGTACATCTTCAGCCGATCGGAATTTTCCGTTGTAATTGGTATGTACAGGGTTTTTTCGCCGTCTTTTGCTGCATTTGACAGCATCTGCAGTGCCATGGTTGTCTTACCTACACCAGCTGTCCCCGCAATAAGAATGATCGAAGGGGACTTGAAACCACCCACGATTTCGTCCATGCCATCAATATGACAGGGGATTTCCCTCAATTCACTCATCGTAAGTTCTTATGAATAAAGAATTACTTATACTTTCTTGATTTCGTTATGCATAGAAGTTAAACAGGCTTGTTTCAGGATTCCTGTTCAAAATCCCATGTTTCAATTTCTTCATTTCTTTCTGTGAGTTGCTCTATGCGTTGTTCAGATTCTTGCAAAATGTTATTGCAGATGCCTGCAAGTTTTATTCCTCTCTCGAACATTTCCATGCTTTCCTGGAGGGAAATCTGTCCGTTTTCAAGTTTTTCCACAATATCTTCGAGTTCCAGCAGGCAATCCTCAAAGTTCCTTTTTTCAGTGTTCGATGACAACTTAACATCCCTCATCTAAATTTTCTTTATGCTCCACTCTGCAACATCCGTCCCTGAATTTCAATTGTATATTCTGTCCCTTCTCAATATCAATAACACCGGTTATGGTCCCTCCTTGATCAGACTGTGCCACACAGTATCCACGTTCAAGAGTATTAAGAGGACTTACAGCATTCAATCGTCCTGCAAGGGCACCGAGTTCTGCAACTTTAGTTTGCATTATATATTCCGCTCTGGATGCCAGGCGATATGTAACCTCATCCAGATGTTGGGTGCGCTGGTTGAGCAGTTCCCTGTACCTATCAGGACTAATTCGGCCTGAAAGGTATTCAAGATGTTTTTTCTGGTTCTGAATCTGAGTTTTGAGTGCAGATTCCATTCTCTGCCTGAGGACATCGATGTGTCTTGCCATTTCTGTCCTGTCGGGCACTGCAATTTCTGCGGCTGCTGAGGGAGTGGGTGCACGCACATCTGCTGCAAAATCTGATATTGTGAAATCAGTTTCATGCCCTATCGCCGCTATAACTGGAAGTCTGGAATTGTAGATAGCACGTGCGACCTTTTCCTCATTGAATGACCACAGGTCTTCAAGGGAACCTCCTCCTCTGCCGGTGATAATGAGGTCTGCATCTGTACGATTGAGCAATTCCAGGGATCTTATAATACTATCTGCGGAAGTCTCTCCCTGGACAATTGTCGGGCAGAGCAGGATATCTACAGGATAGCGTCTTTGTAGCACATTCAATATGTCGTGTATAGCTGCGCCTGTAGCAGATGTGGCAACTCCTATCTTG
>JBMCCK010000094.1:0-4656 GCA_048619255.1 Methanohalophilus sp.
GATGCATCCAGATTCAGATTGTTTTCTGTTTGTAGTTTTTTGGCTATAGCTTCGCGCAGCGGTTTGATTCCCGGGGATGGAGAATAATGGGTTTCTCCGCTATAAAGCGCCTTGCATGCAGCATCACTGATGTGTTTTGGCGTATCAAAATCAGGTTCACCCAAACTAAAGCTGATTACATCAATGCCATCCTGTTTGAGCTGATTTGCTACATTGGCTATACGGATTGTCGGGGATTCAGCCACTCGGGCCAGTCTTGAAGATGCCATTGATAGCCCCTATGATTTTATTTAGAGACGTCTGATAAGTTTTACCGCAGCCTCTACAGCCCTCTTGGCATAATCGACCCTCTGGTGAGCCTCCATGCGACTCATACCAGGACCTGCAATGCCCAGGGTTACAGGTTTGTTATATTCCAGAGACAGATCGGTAATCTTTCTTGAAGCATGCTGGACCACTATGTCATCGTGACCGGTTGCACCTTCTATCACCGAACCAATGGTTACAACTGCATCGATATCATCCTTTTCACAAAGTTTCTTGATTGCAAGCGGCATATCGTAAACACCAGGCACAAGAATGGTATCTGTCACTTCTGCCCCCAGGAATTTCGCATGTTCTATACCAAGCAATTCCATCTGGTAGGTAAGATCCCTGTTAAACTCCGCTACCACAAATCCCAGTCTGATTGTCATTATATTGTTCTCCAATGCAGATTTTGCTTCCTAATCATACTTATAAATTATAAAATCAATTCCTCATCCACGCAGGCTTCCAACGTCCTCAAAACCCTGCCTCTGACCCGTACCCGCCTGTTTTACAAGCTTCTCAGGCTTAAAGAGAAGGTCTACGACATTACGGGCATGCTCACGGGCACGGTTCTCCATAAGAAAAGCAAGCTCCTTCTCACCCTTGCCTTCATCTTCATGAACAAAAACTTCAATAATATGCGTATTTGTCATAAGCTGGGCCTGGATGATACCCATGGAAGCCTCATGTGCACACATTTTATCTTTTTCCGCAGCACCGGGCATTCCCAGAGCCATGACTATTTCACAGCCCTGCTCCTCGATAAGCTTTTTAGAAGCCACAGGCAGGTCCTTTATACCCGGAACTGTGATCCGAATAATACGGGCTGAAACATACTGCTTGATCTCATCCACAGCAGCACTGCCCATATCAAAACGTGCAAACGTCGTGTCTACAATACCTATGATTTTCATAATATCTCATTTATCTAATACTTCAATTGCAGCTTCTGTTGCAGGACCCAGTTCTGAAACCACTCCACTCTTTTTGAACACGATCTCGACCTGCTGGAGAGTACTGAGAATATCTCTGTAACTTACATTGGCCATACTTCCAATACGGAAAATCTTGCCTTTTAGATGGGCCTGACCACCTGCAATTGTAATTCCGGCTTTCATCATTTCCTTTTTAAGGGTCTCACTATCCATGCCTTCAGGGGCCTTCATCGCTGAAACAGTATTGGAATAAGCACTGTATTCATCGAGCTGTGGGAACATCTCGATACCCATTGCATCCATCGCTGCACGCACAGCAGCTGCACCCTTATGGTGCCTTTCTATCCTGGCATCCATTCCCTCTTCTTCAACTATATGAAGAGATTCATGCAGGCCGTAGAAAAGAGGGATCGCCGGTGTGTAAGGAGTTTGTGTTTTTTCCTTGTCAGCACTCTTTTTGCAGGCTTTGAGATCAAGATAATAGGGAAGATGTTCTTTTTCCATTGCGTCAAATGCAGCTTCACTTACAGAAAGCATGGAAAGACCTGGGGGTGCACCAATACATTTCTGGGAACCAACCACTGCTACATCAACCCCCCAATCATCCACAAATACATTATCTCCACCCAATGAAGTCACACCATCCATTATAAACAGGGCCCCATATTTTTTTGTCAGTTTGCCGACCTGTTCTGCAGGATTCAGGATACCTGTGGAGGTTTCATTGTGAACCATGGTAACGGCCTTTGCTCCTTCCTGGAGTTGTGCTTCAATCAGATCCAGGTCCACTGAAGTACCCCATTCAAATTCCAGGGGAACAACAGAACCGTATCTGGAAGCAAGGTCTTTGAAACGCTCCCCGAATTTACCATTCTCAATGGAGATAATCCTGTCATCTTTGTCGGCGATACAACCTACAGCAGCTTCCATAGAAGCGGTACCTGAACCACTTAATATAAAAATGTCATTTTCCGTCTTAAAAACCTCAGCAAGAATTCGACGACATTCATCATATATTTCAGAAAATTTTGCTCCACGATGATTGATCATCGGCTTGGACATTGCCCTGAGAACTCTGGGGGGTACTGGCACAGGGCCTGGCATCATTAATAAATTATCTTCAAGGTCCATAGACTTTCCTCTAATAGCTTTTTAACTAATCCACATCTAATGTAGCGCTAATATTTAACTGTAGTTAAACAGTCAGAATTAGGATTAACCGTGTAGCAACTTTATTATATCGTGCTTGGTGATAAATCCGATAGCAACTCCCTTTTCAAGCACCAGGACTGCAGGATAGCGTTCCAAAAGTGTAGACACTATACCAATATCAGCCTCTGGGGAAACTGCTGGAAAAGATTCACCCATCATATCCCCTACTTTCATTTTGGATATCATGGCGGTCTTTTTCTCAGCCATTGATTTAACAAAAGTGTCCTCTGAAATACTGCCTACAGGCACACCATTATCGATCACAGGAACCTGAGAATAACCATGTTCCTGCATTATACTGACCGCATGATCCACCGACTCATCGGAGGATACAAAAACCACAAGAGTATGCATGATGTCCCTGACACATATCTTTTCTTTTTCAGATTGGTCAAAAACATCAAATATTTTTCTCAATGTAGATAGCCTAGGATCAACATCACCCGCCTCTATTCTTGCTATAAGGGGCTGGCTGACACCGGCCCTTTTTGCCAGGCCACTTTGTGTAAGTCCTAGCTCTATCCTCTGCTGTTTTATGGATTGGGCAGTTGGCAGTAGCATTTAGTAATATTGATGTGAATTTTATTATTTAAGCAATTGCTTATTGATTACATATAGAAAAAGAAAAGACCGCCTATATAGGCAATATAGGTGGCTAAGATAACAGCCCCTTCCCAGCGTGCAAGTTTGCGGCCTGTTAAACCAAAAACAACAATCATACACATTATCAATAACATCGCAGGAAAATCGTAATATAAAGATTGTTCCTCTATCGGAAGATCGCTGATAAGGGAAGAAACTCCCAGGATTAAAGCTATATCCATTGTATTGGCTCCAAGTATGTTGCCAACTGCAAGATCATTATGGCCTTTTTGAGTAGCTGAAATGGCAGTCACTAATTCAGGCAGTGATGTGCCAAAGGCAATAAGGGTCAATCCGATAACCATCTCGGGAACACCAAGCCACATAGCTATATCAATACCCGAATCAATCAGGATACGACTGCCACCCACCACAAGAGCAGCACCAAGAACAAAAAAAGCCACATCTTTTGAAATAGAACCGGATACTTCTTCAAGATCTTCATTAACTTCTTCATTCATCCCAAAGATCAAAGATTGTCGTCTGTAATTGTAATAGAGAAAAGCAACAAAAAATACCAGTAAAAGTATACCATCAATAGGTGTGAGTACGCCGTCAATGGATGTTACAATCAGCAGCAAAGCCGATATAATCATAAATGCTCCCCTTTTCAAAAAAGATGAGTCCTCTACAGGAACCGAGCGAACGACTATTACGCCTCCGAGAATCAGGCCGGCGTTGCATATAACAGAGCCCACAGCATTACCCACAGTCAACCCGGTCTGACCTAAATAAGCAGCATATACAGAAACTGTAAATTCGGGAGCTGTGGTCGCAAAACTTACAATTGTAGCCCCGATTAACATCTTGGGAATGCCACTTTTTTGGGATATTGAGACTGCAGACTCGGTAAACCAATCAGCACCTTTTGTAATAAGAATCAGACCTACTATAAAAAGAGGTAAAGTATACTCTTGCATTTTTGGAACCAGCGCAATATAGTTGATAAAGAATATAAAACTTAACCTGTTAAAAAATTTCAGTCATCGGAAGTGATGACAAGCACCGGACCTATATCAGCAGCAATCAACCATCGTGTGAGACTTCCAAAGGGATCGCTACGCAATGATTCTGTCCCCATTACAGTAAGATCGATCTTGTTTTCCTGTGCAATTTTGATAATTTCACGACCCGGGTTCCTGCTCTCAACAACCTGTGTATGGATCTCTATGCCGTGTATTTCAGCTTGCTTTGACGCATACTCCAGATTGGCTTGTATACTTTTAATGAACAGATCGGCAAGTTTTTCATGAAACTCATCCGGGAATGATTTCAAGTTACCTGGCTCTTCCACATAAATTATCATAATGCGTCCATTCTCCACAGATGCAATATGCAATGCGTTATCAATTACTTTTTTGGAAAGTTTCGTTTCATCAATTGGCACCAGAATATTACGATAATTTATGTCTTTCATTTAACCATCATCCATCTCATGTAAGTCCAAAAGCAGTTACAACAATAACAACAAGTATTCCAAGCCCAACCATTCTGACAGAATGTAGTATCAGGTTTTGCCGGGCTATTTTGCCGGAAAACATACCAAGAGCAGCCAAAA
>JBMCCK010000095.1:0-4630 GCA_048619255.1 Methanohalophilus sp.
GAGGTACCTATCACTTCACTGGGATGGACTAGCCTGCCATTTACTTCTACAGATTCCCCTTTCTGAAGGCGGGAAAATAGTGGGCCCACAGGTACATCCAGCTCTTCAGCACGACGGCGGTCAAATTTGCCAGGGCGGTCATTTTCTACAAGAGCATAGGCAAGAGAAGGAACACTGTGCTCACTTGCAATTGCATTGACCACATAACCTTCTCGCTGGACAATATCCCGGGCTTCAAGAGGTACTGCTTTGACCTCAAAATTCAATCGGCAGTAGCCAAGTAGTGAGACCAGTTTTACAAATTGGTCCACCCAGGCAGGACCGTATATAGTCAGTGGAGCATCCCTGCCGTGGAAAGAAAGAGTTTGCAAAAGGCCGGGAATTCCCAGCACATGATCTCCATGAAAATGTGTAATGAAAATGGAAGAGAGGGACATCATGCCAGTCCTGGCACGCATCATTTGCTGCTGGGTACCTTCCCCACAGTCAAAAAGCAGCAACTCCCCTTCCCTGTTTACCAAAATGGAAGAAGGATTTCTGTTCACAGTTGGGAGAGCTCCCCCCGTACCAAGGAACACTACACGAAGCATAATAAATATCATAAGTAAAAGCATTATTTATGATTATCCAAACTCGTGAGAAGTCTATATTCGAAAGGTTCATATACGATATTACAATTAATGAACTCTCCTAATAGCAAAGCTTAGTATTATACTTAAATCACAAAACAGAGGTTCCAATCATGATATCCCAGGGAAGATCAAAGAGAACGGCCACAGCTGCCAAGAGAAAAACAGCACGCGGAAAGAGGAAATACGAAATCGGCAGTGAACCTGCAGAAACACATGTCGCAGAAACAAGAAGGAAATCCGTTAAGACTAGGGGCGGCTCCCAAAAAGTAAAACTCCTTCAGGAGAAAATTGCCAATGTCACCGATCCCTCTAGCGGCAAGACAGCAGCAGTCACAATAGAGAATGTTACCGACAACGAAGCCAACGAGCACTACGTCAGGCGTAACATACTCACAAAGGGAAGCATCATCAAAACCGAACTTGGAGATGCCAGGATTACCAGTCGTCCGGGCCAGGATGGCGTTGTCAACGCAATTCTTACAAAATAAACAAAAATACAGGTGGCTCAAAGAGCATGGACAGGAAAACAAGGGATATATTGGAGATTCTGGAAAATGATGCCAGGGCAAGCCACGAGGAAATCTCCGCCCTTGTTGATATGACCCCAGAAGAAGTCCAGAATCGAATCCATCAGCTTGAAAAAGCAAAGATAATCCGCAAATATAAAACGGTGATTGATTGGGAACTTGCCGGGGAAGATTATGTCTATGCGATCATAGAACTGAAGGTGACACTGGAACGCAAACAGGGATACCAGGGTATCGCAGAAAGACTGTACCGTTTCCCCGAAGTGCGTTCTGTCAGACTGCTTTCAGGAGAACATGACATAGCCCTTACAGTCCGTGGCAAATCCATGAAACAGGTCGCTTTTTTTGTTGCAGAAAAGATAGCCACTCTGGAACAGGTGCATAATACCGCCACTCATTTCGTACTCAAGACATACAAAGAAGACGGGTTGATTATGGAAGAGCCCGAACATGTAAAACGTCTGCCGGTTTCCCCCTAAAGGAGGTATGAGAACTGACAGACACTTCACGCTTTGTAGCCAGTTATCTGGACAGGGTACCCCCTTCGGGGATCCGCCGCTTTTTTGACATGGTCTCCGACAATGAGGACATAATCTCCCTCGGAGTTGGAGAACCCGATTATGTTACTCCCTGGCACATCCGGGAAGCCTGCATTCATTCACTGGAACAGGGAGAAACGTCCTATACATCCAACTATGGACTTGTAGAGCTCAGAGACGAAATATCCAGGACCTATACCCAGAAGCAAGGATTATACTATGACCCTACATCCGAAATACTGGTGACATCAGGAGTAAGTGAGGCACTGGACCTGGCGGTGCGTGCTATCACCGACCCGGGTGATGAGATCGTAATTGTAGAACCTTCTTATGTTGCCTATGCTCCTGCAATCATTTTTACAGGAGGAAACCCGGTTCCCGTACAAACCTACAGGGAAGACAAATTCAAACTTACCTCCGAAAATCTGAAAAAAGCGATCACTCCAAAAACCAAAGCCATACTGCTCAATTATCCAAACAATCCCACGGGGGCCGTGATGGATAAAAAGGAACTGGAACCCATCGCAGATATCGTGGAAGAACATGATATAATGGTCATCTCGGATGAAGTCTATGAAAGGATGACCTATGACACACAGCATACATGTTTTGCCTCACTGGATGGCATGAGGCAACGTACTATAGTCCTCAACGGATTTTCCAAAGCGTATTCGATGACCGGTTTTAGAATGGCCTATGCACTTGCCCCTGCACCGGTATTAGCAGCCATGATGCGCATACACCAGTATAGCATGCTTTGTGCCCCGATTACCGCACAGGTAGGAGCGATAGAAGCCCTCAAGAATGGCGAGGAAGAAGTGGAAAAAATGGTCAATGAATATAACCGGCGGCGCAGACTTATTGTTAAAGGATTTAATGATATAGGCCTGGAATGCTTCAACCCTGGAGGGGCTTTTTATGCATTCCCTTCTGTTGCATCCACAGGCCTGACATCAGAACAGTTTGCAGAAAGACTGCTTGATCAGCAGCAGGTGGTCACCATACCAGGCGATGTGTTCGGCAGGGCCGGAAATGGCTATCTCAGATGTGCCTATGCGGCCTCCAGAGAAAACATCAAGGAAGCTCTTGAGAGAATCGAGACTTTCATATCAAACATCTAAAAACAATACCATAAAGCAATTGTGAAGATAAATCACTTCCCATCGCTTTTCTTATCCTTTACGTAAATCAACCGGTTATTGCTGGAATTGTCCGCCCGGACCTCATCGATATCAAAAAGATCTATTGCCCTGAAAATGTCCCACATTTTTTTGTAACCATAATTACGAGGATCAAAATCCGGCTGTTTCTGCACAAGATTGCTGCCCACATTGCCCAGGAAAGCCCAGCCACTTTCCTCAGCTGAATCTTCCACGGCATCCCTGAGCATTTTTACTAGCTTGCTGTCACCTTTGAGGCGGTTGGTGTCCCATTTTCCCGGGGACTGCATTGGTGATTCAGATACTGTGCCTACTACATCTTCCTCTTTACGCAGGTTTTCCGTATATATGAACTTGTCACAAGCCGCAATAAAGGGTTTTGGAGTCTTGATTTCCCCAAAACCGTAGACCTTGCGACCCGATTCCCTAATCCGTGATGAAAGACGTGTGAAATCGCTGTCACTTGAAACAATACAGAAACCATCCAGGGGATCGGAATAGAGCAGGTCCATCGCATCGATTATAAGGGAACTGTCGGTGGCATTTTTCCCGTAAGTATAACTGAATTGCTGCATCGGCTGGATGGAATGTTCCAGCAGGCTGTCCTTCCAGTTTTTCAGGTTGGGACGCGTCCAGTCACCGTAAATCCGTTTTACGCTTGCAATCCCATATTTGGCTATTTCCGAAAAAAGTCCCTCCACGATGGAAGGTTGTGCATTGTCAGCATCGATAAATACTGCCAGTTTCTTCTGTGCTGCATCGGTCTCCATTAATATTCCCCAAAAAGATAGCGTAAAATCCAGAACACATCGATATGATAAATAACTCACTGGATTAATAAATATAACGAGTTCATATCCGTTTGTATTGTCGAAACTAACCAAATTCAGACATCAACAAACCATCCTCTCACCATATAGACAGAAATCCCGGCAAACAAAGCCAATAAACCTGCAAGAAAGAAAACAGTCTGCAGTCCAAAATAAAAATAAACCATACCCATCAGGGCAGGAGACAAACTCATTCCCACATATTTTGTGGAATTGTGAATGGAAAGTACACCCCCTCGCACCTGAGGCGGGGATATGTGAACGATCATTCCGTCTATGACCGTCTGGGAAAGGCCATACCCACATCCAAAAAGGAACATAAGGGCAACGGCAGGAAGTACAGACTCCACCTGTGTCAGCAACAATATAGCAACACTTACAAGGAAAAATCCAATACCGATCATTGAAATCATCTCAAACCTTGCGGCTATTTTGCGTACATTTGAAGCCACAATAATAACTGCAATTCCCTGAAAAGCAAGCACAACTCCGGATTTATCTGCAGTATATCCGAAATATTCCTTAAGCATAAAAGGCACATAAACTACTACTGAATATAGCAGGAAAAATGTCACAAATACCAAAAATATTGTGTAGGCCACACGAAAATCCCGCATTGCACCAAATGCATCCAGTAACCCTCTTTTATTAATTTCCAGATTTTGGGGCCTTGTTTCGGGCAGATGAAAGAACATAATTACTGCAAAAGGCAGGGAAAGAGCATAAAACAGGAATGGATAATTCCACCCGGCAATTGCCAGACCTCCTCCAATAAGAGGAGCCGCAATTATGCCAATCGCTATTGTCGTACTGACCCGACCCATTGCGTGTAAACGTTCACTACCAGAATAAGCTTCTCCAATAATCAACATTGCAAGAGACATCATTCCGGCCACTCCCATACCCTGCAAAAGTCTCAGAATCAGAAGGGTTTGCAAATTC